>JBKHJD010000076.1:0-8667 GCA_046538315.1 Syntrophobacteria bacterium | reverse complement strand
GTTTATGTTTCCGGTTTTTCTGGCTCATTCTGAATTACCTTGCACCCCTGATCTTCAAGAATGCCCGAAGAGCCGGGAGGTTGAAATGGGGTGAATTGCGTATTTTCCTCAATACTTGTGTTCAGGGAAAATGTGGAAACGTGATTTCGCCAGGAACGAGGATATCAAAAGGTAATAATGGGGCGGAAAGGAAGACCAGGGCCCTGATGCCGCTTGCCGGAGGGTTGCAGGCCTTGTGGCCCAGAGGAAAGAGGCAGACTCGTCAATCCGCCTTTCCCTTTTCGCTTGCCTTCTCTTGAATCGATGACCGGGGTTGTTCTTCGTATGTGCCAGGGAAATTGGTGTGGATGCGGACCTTGCCGCTCTTTTTGATGAAAGCCGCTTCTGTCACTATCCGATTGAACCGGTGTTTCAGTTCATAGAATCCATGCCACCAGGCGTAATCCGGGGCCATCATTGCGGCTCCCATTCTGGCCCTTCGTCCTTCATGGTGCCAGAGTTCATAGAATTCCCATTCGAGGTCTTCGTCGAAGTAACGCTGTCGTGAGAGCAGGCCCCGCTGGTAAAGGTCGTCCATGACCGCTTTTGCAGGTTTGAAATACTCATTATTGTAGTTTGCCACAACGCGGTCGAGGTTGGAGAAATGGTCATCTGTCCAGGTTTGGGAATGGCATTGCAGACAGACCTTCTTCATTTTCTCTCGTTCCACCTTCCAGTCTGTGGCTGCCGGATAGGGCTTGAATTCAGCCGGTCGTACCGTGAATGGAGCCTGTGTTTCCCAGGAGAGCCTCTCGGTAACGTCGTGTGTCCGAGGGATATCCCGGGAGCCCGACATGTGACACGTAGCACAAGTTGGGGCGCGAAAGTCCCTGCCGGCTTTCCACAACCGATCATCAGGATACCAGTCCCATTGCTCAGCCTCAGCATGGTAGATGGTGCCGTGTTTCGATTCCTCGTATATTTCTATCTGAGGATGGTCGGGACCAAGATGGCACTGGTCGCACGCCTCGGGCTTGCGTGCTTCCATAATCGAGAATCTGTGCCTGGTGTGACAGCTGGAGCAGCTGCCGAGACTTGCATCCGGATTGATCCTGCCGACACCCACATTGGGCCAGGTTCCCGGGAGAGGCCTCCCGTCCACTACCTGCACCACAGTACCGTGACAGGCATAACATCCGGTAGTGCGCTCAATGCTGTTGTTCATTCCATCATTGAGCCAGCGGTCTACCTTCCAGATGATTTCATGGGTGTTAGCATGCTTGCTTCGTGCATATTGCTCTGCTTCTTTGGGATGACAGCCAGCGCAGTTTTTCGGAGTGACCACGACGGAAATAGGATGGGGATCGTGTTTCAGGTGGGCTTCACTGAAAATGCCTTTTTCTCTGTCGGCTCCATGGCAGGTAAAACAGTTCACTCCCACCCGGGCATGAACGCTGTTTTGCCAGTCGTCGTGAATGCCCGGGTTTCTGGCGCGGTGGCACTCAACGCAGTTTCGAGCGGCAAGCACTTCAGGCCTCTTTTCGGGAATAAGCCTAAGGGGGAAATCCCAACGCCAGACACTGATACAGCCAAGGATGCCAAAGATGATCACCAGATTCGCATAGGCCATGGCGACAAAGATTCTATGAGCCGGAGCCGGTCTTACGCTCGCCGGCTCTTTCTCGGAAATTTCCCCAGCACACCTTACCCTCTCAAAGACCTCTACTCCATGAGGTGCGCCTCCCAGTGCAGCAGTGAGGTCCATGCCGGCTGCATGTTTGCCGAAATGCCGGCCCTCTTTCCACTTGGGGCTGTCGGTAACATCGTAGATCTTATTTTCATAGACCACATAAGCAGGTTTTCCGCCGCTAGCGTCAAATTGAGAGATGTTGGCAAGGGTAATTTCGTCATCTTCAGTGGAGGAGCTGATCCCCTTCGCCTCTTTCCGCATCCGCCGGTGAACCACCGTGATGGCGGTGATCCCTATAGCCACCATCGTCAGGAAGAGAATGATCTTGATACCTAACATCAGACCAAAGGTGTTATTGAAAAACTGCTCCCACTTATCAATGCGTACCCAGGTCAGGTAGATACCGGTTATGGTCAGGGTGATCATACAGGAAACACCCAGTAGCCGTTCGTGCTTTGGAATTCCACCGGTTAGCTGTCTTGGCCCGATAAAAATGTGCACATAGAAAATCGCCCCAAAAAAAATGACAGAGGCCAGCAGGTGAAGATAGCCGACGACGAACCTGAGAGTCTTGTGGAAAGGTGTCCGGAGAGTCTCGGCTTTGTTGAGGATTCTCTCTGAAATCGGATACTGGTAGCCGTTACGGATGTAAGCAAAACCCACGGTCTTCAACTGACCGCCCGTACTTTCCTGGTGGCAGAAGATGCAGCCTTTACCGGTCCTCTCAGCATATGCCTGTGTCGCCAGCGCGGTGCCGGCTGGCAAGTGCAGGGTGAGAGCCAGAAGACAAGTGGCGATAGCAGCCGAGAACCATTTGTTTGGTTGCAGTGTAACCCGTTCACCCACTTGCACTCATATTCCTTTCGCATGCCTGACCAGGCGGCCTACGGCTCCTTGCCGAGATTCAACCCTACCCGGCATGGTGGAGGGATGCTTAAAGGTACCTTCCGTCAACGATCACATCAACCTACGGCATTGCACCGGGCTGGATCGCATACAGCAAAGAAGCAGGGTCCAAAGGCTGGATAGGCTGGAGGTTCCTGGGATAGTGGTCTCATGGTTCTTGTTGGTAACAACGAACTGTGTGATCTCGCTGTCGAGGGCTAGCAGACCTCCATTCCGGAGAAGATGGAAATTCATTGGCCGGTTCATACCATGGCGCAGAGAGCTTCCACAAGCAACGAAGCGGCCATTGCGATCATCAACATCCCTGAAAAAAGATCGAAGTGTTCACGTTACCGGCGCGCCAGGGCGGACGCGCCCGTTCCGATGAGCAGAAGCCCTGGCACGGTGCTGCGCCCGAAGGCCAGCAACAGAAGGCCTCCTTCTCCGGGCCCGCCCAGAGCAAGCGCCCGCGAAAAAGAGGCAAACGAAAGACGGCAGGGTAACATCCCCAGCAGTATTCCGGTGCTGAACATCAACGAGGGGCTCCGCTTTCCCGGGTTGTGGAAAAACGGTGCCCCCTCGTCGGCAGGCGGCCCCGCGATTTGGGCATCGTTGCCCATGATCTCATGCTACTTGGCTGGGGGGATGCCCGCCAAGTCCTGCCGCTCAGTCCGCCTGCCTTCTGAGGAAAGTGGGAATATCCAGCTCATCCTCGTCAATGGGCAGATCTTTGTACGTCATGGGGCGGGCCTTTGCAGTTTCGTTCTCCTGGGTTGTTTTGCCCCGGCGTATGTAGGCGGGAATCTCCAGATCCTCGGTTGGACGAGATCCCTGGATGATGCCGAGATCGGGCTTGGCTCTGGCATCTGTCTCGCCGATGCCGGTGGCAATGACCGTAACTCGCAGTTCTTCACCAACCTCCTGGTCCAGCACCGTTCCCCAAATGATGTTGGCATCCTCGTGGGCTTCCTGCTGGATCAGACACGAGGCCTCCTGGACCTCGTCTATGGTGATATCCGGCCCACTGGTGATGTTTATGAGAACACCCTTTGCTCCGCTAATGTTGATGTCCTCCAGCAGCGGACTGGAGATGGCCTGCTGGGCCGCCTCCACGGCCCGGTTGTCACCGCTGGCGATGCCGGTTCCCATGAGGGCCATGCCCATCTCGCTCATGATTGTCTTGACATCGGCAAAATCCAGATTGATCAAACCCGGAATCATGATGAGGTCCGAAATGCCCTTCACAGCGTACAGGAGGACCTCATCCGCCTTCTTGAGCATTTCCAGAAACGTTGCCTTCTTGGGGGCCAGGTTCAACAGCCGGTCGTTTGGTATAGTGATGATGGTATCCACTACCTTCCTCAGTGCCAGGATGCCGCTGTCGGCGTGCTTCATACGCTTGCGGCCCTCGAAGTTAAACGGTTTGGTCACCACCGCGACGGTGAGAGCGCCCAGTTCCCTGGCAATCTGCGCCACCACCGGAGCGCCGCCGGTGCCGGTGCCTCCGCCGAGACCGGCGGTGACGAAAACCATATCACTGCCGCTCAAGGCCTCGCGGATCTTTTCGGCATCTTCCAGGGCGGCGCTGCGACCGATCTCCGGGTTGGCACCGGCCCCAAGTCCCTTGGTGATGCCGCTGCCCAGCTGAAGTTTGGTGGGCGCCCTGGACGTTTCCAGGGCCTGGGCATCTGTGTTGGCAGCGATGAAGTCAACCCCCATGAGGCTGCAGTCGATCATGTTGTTTATGGCATTGCCACCGCCGCCGCCAACGCCGACCACTTTGAGCTTGGCCGAGCTCTCGCTCTCAACAAATTCGAATATCATGATTCACCTCCTGTACTGAATTGTTGCTCGTGCACTGCTGTTCGACCTTCTCCCGAGCCCTGGGAGGTCGGGGCTTCAAGCAATGTCACGGAACCAGCGGCGCATGCGGTCCACCAACCGGTTGAAGATATTGTTCTGCCGTATACGGAAGAGCTTCTTGGGTCTGGACTTGGCACCGTAGAGGGTTAGACCTACGCCGGTTGCATACATGGGGTTGTTGACCACATCCACCAGGCCCCCGACGCGTTGCGGCATGCCGGTGCGGACCGGCATGTTGAAAATTTGCTCGGCTACATCCCCCAGGCCCGGAAGCATGGCCGAGCCGCCGGTGATCACCAGTCCGGAAGCCACCAGGTCTGATAAGGTGGAACGGATGAGTTCTCGGTGCAGCATGGAGCATACCTCCTCGACCCGTGGTTCCAGGATCTCCCCGAGGATCTGACGGCTGAGCACCCTGGAATTACCGCCGCCCACCGAGGGTACCTGGATGGTCTCGTCTTTCTCGATCATGGACGTAAGAGCGCAGCCGTAGCGCAATTTGATCTTTTCTGCCTCTTCCATGGGTGTTCTCAAGCCGACGGCGATGTCGGTGGTCAGGTTGTTTCCACCCAGAGCAAGCACCGAGCTGTGGCGGATACTGATGTCCGAGAAAATGGCCAGGTCCGAAGTGCCGCCGCCGAAATCCACCAGTGCCACACCCAACTGGCGTTCCTGCGGGGTCAGCACCGATTCTGCCGAGGCCAGCGACTCCAGGACGATGTCGCATACATCAAGGCCGCTGCGGTTGCAGCATCTGACAATATTCTGGGCTGAAGTCACCGCTCCGGTGACGATGTGGACCTTGGCCTCCAGACGCACGCCTGACATGCCCAGCGGGTTCTGGATACCCCTCTGGTCATCGATGATGTATTCCTGCGCCAGAATGTGAATCACCTCTCGGTCAAAGGGAATAGCTACCGCCTGGGCGGCATCGATTACCCTGTCGATATCCTGCTGGGTGACTTCACGGTTCTTGACGGCGATGACACCATGGCTGTTGAATCCCTGGACATGGCCGCCGGCAATGCCCACGTAAACGGAGTTGATCTCACAGCCTGCCATCAACTCAGCCTCTTCAACAGCCCGCTTGATGGATTCCACCGTACTCTCGATGTTCACCACCACACCTTTGCGCAGGCCGACCGAAGGGTGGGTGCCGATTCCGACAATGTTCACCCCTTCCGGGTTTACTTCGCCAACCACGGCACAGATCTTGGTGGTGCCGATATCGAGTCCCACGACCAATTTTTCGTTCTTGGCCATTTCTACACCCCCCTTTGCTGAAGTCGGCCCTGCGGCAAGAACCCGAATTTACCCTTGACAAAAACCCGGTCCCCGTGCGTAAGGTCGATCCTCTGAAGCCGTGAGTGAATCCCTTTCTCTTCCAGATACCGCAGCACCTTTCCCAGCCGAGCTATCCTGACGCCGTAGCTGTCTGTGCCGAGGTCGATCTGAATCCCTCCCTGGACTGTATAGACGCTGAGCCCCGTGTGCCTTCTCCAGCTGATCTCGGAGATCAGCCGCCACGGAAATTGCAGCCGACACTCTCGGTGAAGGTCCCTGATGAGGGCGGTGAGGCGGCGGGGCAGCGTGCAGCCGGGCTCCAGAGTTTCAGGCTCAACTCCTGTGATAATGGGCATACCGGGATATTCCCCGGGTACCGCGCGGGCGAAGCATACGCCCTCGAGGTCCATCAGGTAGAAGTCATGGCCCCGCACCAGCGCCACCGCTTGCCGCTCCTGGACTTCTATGCGGAGCCGATCCGGGATTTCCCGAATGATGACCGCCGCTGCCACTGCCGGATGGCCGGTGACCCTGCGGCTTATGGCACTGAGATCCAGGGAGAGGATATTGTCCCCGGCCTGAATGCCCGCCCGCTCGATAATGCTCTGGGGGTCCAGCCGTTCGCAACCGGTCACCTGGATTGTGGTGACACGGAGAAGTGGCGAGGTGAGCAAGGTGCGATACCCGCCGACGCAAAGGGCGCTCAGTGCTACAAGCCCCAGGAAGCCAAGAAGGAGTCGTCGGGCTCCGGCTAGTCCGGGGTCCGGCTGAGGTTGGCCGCCACGGTATAGCCTGTTTTTCCTCCAGATTCTCACAGTAATTCCTGCATTTACCTCGAGCCAAAGAAGACGAGCCGCTATCTACGCAGAGACTCTCTCTGTCTTCCCCTGGCCGCAAGCGGGCTGGTCAGGGGACAGGGAGTTGTCGGCGATGACCCGAATCTCCAGTTCGAGGTGAATTCCGAATCGTTGAAAGACCGTCTCCCGGGCCAGTTTGATGAGCTCCAGAACATCGCGGGCTCTGGCCTGGCCGAGGTTTACAATGAAATTGGCGTGGAGAGGCGAGATCTGTGCGTCGCCGATGCGCACCCCCTTCAAACCGGCCTGTTCAATGAGCCTGCCGGCAAAATCTCCCGGCGGGTTTTTGAATGCACAACCGGCCGAGCGGAGGCGCCAGGGCTGGCTCGCCTTGCGCGCTGTGAGCAGGGCTCGGACCTGCTGCCGAATCTGCTTTCGTGATCCGGGGGTGAACGAGAATGTTGCCTCCAGGAGCACGGCACCCGGCGGCAGCTCCAGGCGGCGGTAGAAGAATCGGAGCCGGTCCCTGGAGAGCAGGGAAAGGGAACCGTCGGGGAGGAGGAGAACCACGTCCCTGCAAATGTCGGCCATGGAGCCTGCATTGGAGCCGGCGTTCATGCACAGGGCACCGCCTACCGAACCCGGAATGCCTGCGATGAATTCAAATCCGCTGAGGCTTTCATGCAAGCAAAAGCGAAGGAGCCGGTTGAGGCGCAGCCCGGCACCCGCCTTTACGGTGCCGGAACAGTCCAGACGCCTCATCCACGAAAAGCCGCACTCCAGACTGATTGCTGCTGCGCGGATGGCGGAATCGCTGACCAGGATATTGCTTCCCCGGCCCAGGACAAAGTAGGGGAAATGATGGTAATTCAGCACCTGGACGGCGGAGCGCAACCCTGCCAGATTCAAAGGACGGAGCAGGCAGGACACCGGCCCTCCTACACGCATTGAAGTATGTCCTGCCAGCGGCACATTCCAGTCCACTTCAAGGCCGTCCAGGCGCTGAAGCTCTTTTTTCGTTTCAGGATTCATGAGGTACCGGTCATTTGTGATTCATGAGTTTTCGGCTCTTGTGTATCCTCTCTCGCCGGTTCTCTGCCGGAGTCGCCTGAGCAACTCTTCGCCTGCCTGCCAGATGTTTCCTGCTCCCAGGGTGAGAAACACATCCCCTTCCTCCGCTTCCTCCAGGAGCGGCGGCACAAGGTCCAATTGATCGCCGATGTACCTGGTGTCTCCATGGCCGTGCTCCCGGATGGCGGTTGCAAGCCTTTCCGCGTGCACCCCGGGAATCGGCGTTTCACTGGCAGCGTAAATATCCGTGACCACGAGCACGTCCGACTGGTAGAAAGCAGTGGTAAACTCATCGAAGAGCGCCCTGGTGCGGGTATACCGGTGGGGCTGGAACAGGACATAGCGCCGGCGACCGGGATAGGCCTGGGCCATGGTTTTCAACACTGCCTTGATCTCGGTGGGGTGATGGCCGTAATCATCAATGACGGTGATGCCGTTGACCTCTCCTTTGATCTGGAAACGACGCTGCACCCCGGTCATCTCCTGGAGGCCCCGGCAGATGGCGCTGAAGGGAATTCCCAGTTCGTGGCCGACGGCAACAGCTGCCAGGGAATTGAGGACATTGTGCCATCCGGGGATGGGCAGGTTGATCCTGCCCACCTCGTCGCTGCGGTTAAAGGCCCGAAAGGAGCTGCTGAGTCCGTCAAAGGTCACATCCCTGGCCTGAAAATCGGCCTGGTCCGAAAAGCCGTAGGTGACGATCCTTTTTTTGATAAGCGGCAGGAGACTCTGAATGTTTTCGTCTTCGAGACAGAGCACGGCCAGTCCGTAGAAAGGGATCTTGTTGATGTACTCAAGAAAGGTCTCTTTGATCCTGTCCAGGTTTTCGTAAAAATCAAGGTGCTCGGTGTCGATATTGGTTACCACCGAAATGGTGGGAGAATACAGAAGAAATGTTCCGTCGCTTTCGTCGGCTTCGGCAACAAGAAACTCTCCCTGGCCGAGTTTGGCATTGGTTCCCCAGACGTTCAGCTGGCCGCCGATGACCACTGTAGGATCGAGTCCGCCCTGGGCCATCACCGTTCCCACCATGGAGGTGGTGGTTGTTTTGCCGTGAGCGCCTGCAACCAGCACGGCGTACTTGAGGCGCATGAGTTC
>JBKHJD010000075.1:0-8749 GCA_046538315.1 Syntrophobacteria bacterium | reverse complement strand
CCGTTTCTATTCGCATCAGCCTGATTTGAACTTTGACCATCCCCAGGTGGAGAAGGAAATTTTTCGGGCGATTGCCTTCTGGCTCGGCATGGGCGTCGACGGCCTCCGACTGGATGCCGTGCCCTATCTGTACGAGCGGGAAGGCACCAACTGTGAAAATCTGCCCGAAACCCACGACTTCCTGCGGCGGCTGAGAAAGTACGTGGAGACCAATTATTCCAACCGAATGCTGCTGGCGGAGGCCAACCAGTGGCCGGAAGATGCTGCGGCCTATTTGAGCAACGGTGACGAGTGCCACATGGCCTACCACTTTCCCCTTATGCCTCGATTGTTTATGGCACTGAGAATGGAGGACAGATTTCCTATCATTGATATTCTCGAACAGACTCCTGATATTCCCAGTACGTGCCAATGGGCCATGTTCCTCAGGAACCACGACGAGCTCACCCTGGAAATGGTCACAGACGAGGAGAGGGATTACATGTATCGGGTCTACGCTCAGGATCCCCGGATGCGGATCAATTTCGGGATTCGTCGTCGACTAGCCCCTCTTCTTGGAAATCAGCGCAAGCGGATAGAACTTATGACCGGCCTGCTCTTCTGTATGCCCGGATCACCTATAATCTACTACGGCGATGAGATCGGTATGGGCGACAACATCTATCTGGGTGACCGAAACGGCGTACGCACCCCCATGCAATGGAGCGCCGACCGCAATGCGGGCTTCTCCCGGGCCAATTCCCAGCGGCTTTACCTGCCGATCATTATAGATCCCGAGTACCACTATGAGGCCGTCAACGTCGAGGCCCAGCAGAACAACCCCCACTCGCTTCTGTGGTGGATGAAGCGGATCATCGCCATGAGAAAGCGCTTCAAGGCCTTCGGGCGCGGCACCCTGGAATTTCTCTACCCGGAGAACCGCAAGGTCCTGGCCTTCATCCGCCGATACAAGCAGGAGTGCATTCTCGTGGTGACAAATCTCTCGCGCTTTGTCCAGTACGTGGAACTGGACCTGTCTCCTTTCAAGGGAGTGGTACCCATGGAGATGTTTGGTGGAACCGAGTTTCCGGCCGTCGGCGAACATCCCTATTTTCTCAGCCTGGGACCCCATTCTTTTTACTGGTTCGCCCTGGAATCACCCCGTGGAGCTGAGGAGACCATCGAGGTAGCTGCTCTGTTTTCTCAGCTGCCTTTTCTCAGCGTGGCTGGAAGGTGGGGGGCCGTACTCGCTTCTGAAGCCAGGGCGGCCCTGGAGGAAAGCCTGCCCGGATACCTGCCGAGGTGTCGCTGGTTCGGGGGAAAGGCCCGCAGTATCAAATCAGCTGCAATCCAGGAGGTTCTTCCTGTTCCCACTGAAGATTCCATCACGTATATCACCCTGGTGCAGGTGGACTATACGGACAAAGAAACAGAGTTCTACACCCTGCCTCTGGCCTATGCCTCGGGTGAGCAGGCCGATGAACTGTTGCGCGAGCACCCACAGTCAGTAATCGCTCGACTCGAGCTCCCGGATAGGGGCGAAGAAGGGATCATCTTTGATGCGCTCTGGGATACGGGCTTCTGTGAAGCACTGCTGGAGATCATACGACGTCCCCGGCGGCGTAAGGGCAAGCAAGGTGAACTTGTGTCCATGCTCACCCGTGCCTTCCGGGAGATTCGCGAAGCTGCCGCGGTGCCTCTCAAGCCGTCTATCCTTGAGGGAGAACAGAGCAACACCTCAGTGGTCTACGGTGACCGTTTCATTCTCAAGCTCTTCCGGCGCCTCGACTCGGGGATCAATCCTGACCTGGAGATCGGGCGTTTTCTGACCGAAAGGGGTTTCCGCCACACTCCCCCGGTGGCCGGGGCTATCGCATTTTCCAAGGGCCGCAGTGATTGCAGGACTCTTGCCACCCTCCACGGGTTTGTGGCCAACGAAGGAGACGCCTGGGAATACACCATTGATCTGCTCGGTCACTACTTTGAGGCCGCGATGGTACGACAGGCGGAGCTCAAGAGTCTGTCGCTGCCTGAAGCCCACCTCCTGGATCTGACCGGGGAGGAACCTCCTCCGGTGGTTTTCGAGACAACCCACAACTACCTGGAGAACGCGAGGCTGTTGGGGCAGCGAACCGCTGAACTCCATGTAGCCCTCAGCTCTGCACCCCGCGATCCGGCTTTTACCCCGGAGCCTTTCTCCAAGCTTTACCAGCGCGCCCTCTACCAGTCCATGCGTACTCTCACTGGCCAGGTCTTCCAGCTCTTGCGCCGGGGTATCAAGAAGCTGCCCGAGCCTGTCGCCGAAGAAGCTCGGAGCGTTCTCTACCAGGAACGTCGTATTCTCGATCGCCTCCGATCAATCCACAAAACCAGGATCACCGGCATGCGGCTTCGCTGCCACGGGGACTACCACCTGGGGCAGGTGCTCTGGACCGGCAGGGATTTTGTCATCATGGATTTCGAGGGCGAACCGGCACGGCCCATCGGCGAGCGACGCATTAAACGCTCACCCCTGCGGGATGTGGCCGGAATGCTGCGCTCCTTCCATTACGCCGCTTACGTCGCCCTGTTTACTCTCAAAGAGAAAGGGGTGGTGCGCCAGGAAGACTGTGCCACTCTGGAATTCGCGGCGCGCGTCTGGTGTGTCTGGGTTTCCGCGGTCTTCTTGAAGTCCTACCTGGATGTGGCCGCAGAGGCCAAGTTTCTGCCCCGGACCCGGGAGGAGATCCAGTTGCTCCTTGACGCCTATCTCCTGGAAAAGGCGATCTATGAAATGGGCTACGAGCTGAACAACAGGCCGGATTGGATCAAGATACCCCTCGGGGGCATTCAGGAACTACTGCGGTAGGGCGTAGGGCATAGAACAGCCGATGCCCGTTCCGTCATACTTTATTTCATTAAAAGCAAGTTCTTGTCATATAGCCTTGCTGGGAATACATTTATGTAGGAGGGAAAAGCGTATGGAACTGACTGACGTCTTGCCCCTGGAGGAATGGCTCAAATTCGAAAAGGAACTGCATGACCGCTTTCACATGAACTGTACAATCTACAATGCCAATGGTTTTAGCATCAACGAGGTGCCGAACTGGTGCAACAGACTGTGTCCGGCCATCAAGGCAAACAAGAATTCCCTGGCAGCAATATGCGCACCGGCAAACCAGAACTTCATGCTCCAGGCCGAGAGAACCAGGAAGCCCGTCATCGGTGAGTGTGATGCAGGCCTGCTAAAGGTTGCCGTTCCCATTTTTTTGGGCGATGAGTTTCTGGGTACAGCCGGGGGCTGTGGTCTGCTCCCGACGGGTGGAGAGGTGGAGGATTTTATCATCCAGAAGAGCTCCGGTATGGACGAGGAGAAAATTGCCGAGCTTTGCGAAGGATTAGGTACCATATCCGAAAGCGAGGCAGAAGCCATGGCCCAATATATCGCCAGACGCCTGGATGAACTGCTGGCTGAGCATGCTGAAAAACAGTAGCGGGAAGAAGGTATCAGAAGGAGGCGGGCGTACATGGAGGAAATGGAAAAATTTTTGCAGGAATGGACGAGCGATCCCACTGGCAGCAAAGAGATCCTGGTGAGATTTTATGAACGGTTGCGCGCAAAAAAGGACGTCGCGCTCGATTTCAAGGCCAGGCCGGGCGTAACCTACTCTCTCCGGGCGGCCCACGCGAACCGGACAGACCACCCGCTTTTTGTCATGGTGGATGTAATAGATGACGATCCCGACAATCGGTGGCTGTCTGTATGCTTTTACGGGGACATGATTACAGATCCGCACCAACTGGGGGATTTGATCCCCGATGGACTTCTTGGAGAAGACGGCTATTGCTTTGACATCACCGAGTCGGACGAGGACCTGATAGCCTATGTTGAAAATCGCATCGAAGAGGCCTATACCTGGGCGGGGTAACGGAACGAGACTGCCAGGCAGAGTCTACTGCGATTATACAGTTCTTGTCATGTGAAACCGTCCAATCAATGAACCGGGGTTTCATCCCAGTGGTGTCCAGGGTAAGGAAACCGCTCGATCGACATGTTGCTCCAGCAGCAGTCTGATACGTTTGTCCCTGATTTTGCCAGTCCAATTTTACCCCGAGTCTAACCGGTGTCCGTCCGGAAAGAAACTTCTTTTCCCCTCCCCTGGCGGGGGGATGAAGGGGAGGGGGAATGATTAAGTGGTTGATTTCCTGTTTATTTTGTCACCCCCACCTTAATCCTCCCCCATCAAGGGGGAGGAAATACTGCTATTTCTGGACGGAGACGAGGTAATCATCACCTTTCTTCATCCTCTCCGACTCAGCTCGCGTCGCAGGCCGTGAGGGAAAGTTTATGTCCGAATCAATCTAAAAATTGGAATGTTCAAAATGCAAAAACAAGGGAGAGACATGGAAGTAGGAAGCATGAGAGTATACGGTCCGGTTCCTTCAAGACGATTGGGCCGCAGTCTCGGCCTCAACAATATACCCGCCAAGGTCTGCTCCTACTCCTGCGTTTACTGCCAGGACAAGAGATTCTACATGAGGAAGCTACCAGGAAGGTAAGAACTACTATGCACTAGGCAGTAAGCACTAGGCACTTTATAGCTGAAAGCTCATAGCTCCTAGGAAGGAAGTGTTCGATCGCGCAGGCGAGCTGCGCTCGTTCAAGGGTTCGATCGGCAAGCGGAGCTTGCCTCGTTCGATCGCTCCGCGGAGCGGAGCTCGTCGGATTGTTCGCGGGGAAGCCAGCTCATAGCTTCAGAAGCAGCTCATAGAACTCTTTGCCCCATGCCCTATGCTCTATGAGAGCTCATAGCTGAAAGCTCATCGGGCAGAGACAAGAAGTCTCTGGCTTCACTGGACAAAGAACTCCCGCCCGCAGGGCTGAGTTCTTTTGCCCGATCGTCCCGCCCTGGCGGGATCGGGCAAAAAAAGAAAAATCGCTCTGTGCTCTCTGTGCCTCTGTGGTGAATCAAATAATCAAACATTATTTTGAGCAGACCAGCGCGACTAATTTCCTCCACAGGATCGTGCAGATGCTACCCTGTCGCTTTGTCCTTGCCAAAGTTGTCCTCATACCGGGCCCAGAATTCCTCCTGGGTGAAGTGATGCTCCTGGGTTCCGAAGCACTCCACCGCATAACTGGCGCACGTCAGCCCCATCCTGGCTGAATCGACCAGGTCTTTTCCCATAACCAGGCCCTTGATGAGCCCAGCGCGATAGGCGTCGCCTGCCCCTGTTGGATCCAGCACCCGCGAAGCCCTGGCCGCTGGGATTTTCACCACCTTCTCCCGGGTGCTCACGACCGAGCCCTTCTCTCCAAGAGTCGTAATGATAGCCCTGGAACGATCCAGCAGTTCGGTCGCGTCCATTCCCGTGGCCTTTCTGATCATTTCAAACTCGTAGTCATTGGAGATCAGAAGTTCAGAACCTGTGATCATCTCCGCCAGTTGTGCCGGGGACAGGGCCGGGATGGATTGCCCCGGATCCAGGATATAGGAAATCCCACATTCTCTATAGACCCGGCTGTAGGTGACCATATCTTCCAGGTTGCCGGGAGCCACAATGGCCAGTGCCTCTTGAGGATCCCTGCCGTCAAAAGAGTACAGGGACGGATGCTTCATGGCGCCCGGGTTGAACCCGGTGATCTGGTTGTCCGCCATGTCGGTGGTGATATAGGCCCCGGCGGTCAGTTCTTCCTCGATGCGCCGGATTCCTTCCAGGGAAAGATTGTGGCGGCGAAGCCACGCCTCATAGGTGTCGAAGTCTCTTCCGGCAGTGGCCAAAATCAATGGCCGCTCGCCCAATAAGGCGAGACTGTACGCGATGTTTCCGGCTGTCCCCCCGAACTTTTCTGTGAGACCGTCGACCATGAAACACACATTGAGGATATGTATTTTCTCGGGCAGGATATGGTCAGCAAACTTGCCTGGAAAGTCCATGATTCTGTCGTAGGCCAGAGACCCGGAGATATAGATTTCCACCTCGGTACTCCTTGTCTTCGATTGCGCCGAGCAAATAGATGGTAAAACCTTTCGGGCAGCTCAGCGTGAGATCTCTCAGGATTCATCCATGCTGGAGCAACGGATCTTTTTAGACTACCAGGCCATACGAACCATGTCAACGAGGTTACCCCAATTGTTTCAGAAAAACAAATAATATTTCATCTCTTGAACCAGGATGACCCGCTCCTGCCGTTTTCCAAAATGGCCCAGTCTCTTCGGGGGTCCTTTTTGTTTGTGAAAGTATAAATAGTTGCAATAACTGATCTTTGTCTTTTATTCTCATCTGGCATAAATAGTGCTTTTGAAGAGGGAAACTCGGGTTTTGCCCGAGCAATCTCATTCGTCAAGGAGAACATTATGGCAGAAGAGACAAAGAAAGAGGCAAAGAAGAAAGAGTTGCCCGTTGATGAGGCAACCATCTGCGACTCCACGAGGCAAATGCTGCGCAAGGCAGCGCAGGATGGGGTGGAGACCGCCTTTCACCGGGCGGCAGACATGAAGGCTTGCCCTATAGGAGCAGACTCGGCGTGCTGCAAGCACTGCTCCATGGGCCCTTGCCGGCTCTCCTCCAAGGACCCCTATGCCAAGGTGGGAGTATGTGGCGCCACTATAGACACCATTGCAGCGAGAAATTTCGCCCGGATGGTGGCAAGTGGTGCGTCAGCCCATACGGATCACGGCATGAGCATGCTGGATGTGTTCCGGGAGGTGGTCAAGGGCAACATCACCGATTACCAGATCAAAGACGAGAAGAAGCTCCGGGAGGTGGCCTCTTCCATCGGCATCGATGTAGAAGGTCGGGAGGCCAAGGAGGTTGCCGAAGATCTTTATAAAGAGCTCGAGCGCACTTATACCCAGGTGGAAGGTGAGATCCCGTTTGCCAAGCGGGTGCCCAAGAAGACCCTGGAAAACTGGCGTAAGCTTGGAATCGTGCCCCGCGGCGCTATGCGGGAGATCATGGAGATCATGCACCGAACGCACATGGGAGTAGACCAGCACTACGAGAACATAGTAAAGCAGTGCTCCCGCTGCGCCCTTTCGGACGGCTGGGGAGGTTCCATGGTAGCCACCGAGATCTCCGACATTCTCTACGGCACCCCTACACCGGTGGCCGCCGGGGTGGACATGGGCTATCTGGAAGAAAACCAGGTGAACATCATCGTCCACGGACACGAACCCAACATGTTCGAGTCAATAATCGCCTCGGTGAATGACCCGGGTCTTCTGGAGGAGGCCAAGGCGGCGGGAGCCGAAGGGATCAATCTTCTGGGAATGTGCTGCTCCGGTGCCGAGGTTCTGAGCCGGCACGGGATTCCACATGCGGGCAACTTCATGAGCACCGAGGCTGTGCTGATTACCGGTGCCGTGGATGCCATGGCGGTTGACGTTCAGTGCATCAAACAGGGCCTGGCAACGGTGGCCAGGTGTTACGGCACCAAGTTTTTCACCACCAATACGCGGGCGCACATCGAGGGTGCTGAGCACATCGAGTTCGAGGACCACCACCCGCGCGAGTGCACCGACAGGGTGGTGCGCATGGCCATCGACCGGTTCAAGAACCGGACCGCGAAGGTGGTGATTCCAAAGAACAAGAGTATGGGGATCCACGGGTTCAGCCACGAGTACGTCAACTACATGCTTGGTGGTACATTCCGCGCCTCATACCTGCCGCTCAATGAAAATATCATAAACGGGCGCATCCGCGGGGTGGCCGGCGTGGTCGGCTGCACCAACCCCAGGGTACGTCACGATCATGTCCACGTGGAGATGGTAAAGGAGCTGATCAGGCACAACGTGCTCGTCGTGCAGACAGGCTGTGCCCAGATATCACTTGCCAAGGCAGGCTTGATGAAGCCCGACGCAGCCATATTGGCCGGTGAGGGACTGCAGGAGGTATGCGAGACCGTCGGCATGCCGCCGGTCCTCGGCCTGGGCTCCTGCGTGGACAACAGCCGGATCCTCATCGCCTGCGCCGAGATGGTGAAAACCGGCGGTTTGGGAGACAGCATTGCCGATCTGCCTGTGGCCGGTGCCGCCCCTGAGTGGATGAGTGAAAAGGCCATCAGTATCGGTCACTACTTTGTGGCCTCAGGAGTCTACACTGTCTTTGGGGTGACCTTCCCCACAATTACCGAGACTAAATTCCACAAGCTGCTCTTCGAGGGGCTGGAGAAGATGGGCCTCGGCAAGTGGGGCTTTTCCAGGGACCCCATCGAAATGGCCCATTTGATGATCGATCACATCGACAAGAAGCGTCAAGCACTGGGCATCGACGTGGCCAGAGAACGAGTGCTCATGGATATGGCTGATCGGCGTCAATGGGACGAAGCTGACTTCGGCTAGGGTTAAACAATAGCTCAAAGAAGGCCGCAGCAGGCAAAAAACCCGGCAGGATTCATACCTGCCGGGTTTTTCTCTGCGGCCTGCGCTATTTTAAAAGGGATCTGGATCTCCCTGGTGCCGCTGGTTACCAGGCTTTCGGTTCTGAAACGTACAATCGCCCTGCTTTACAGGAGTCGCTCTCGAGCCAGGCGCCGGCCGGTTTCTGTTTGCATCCTTTGCTCAATAAGCCGCTCCATGGCCTGTTCATCCAGCAGACTCCTCCTCTCGATGAGCTTGCCCAGGTTCCGAGCATCCGAGACGATCCGGATGCTGTTACTCCCGGCAGCGGCCTCCCTGGCTGGATGGTAGATGATCTGCAAGACTTCGTTGATCACGTCCTTCTCTGTTCCCAATTCGGCGAGCACTTTTGCAACCGCGGCGCGGCTTCCCTGGCCCTGGTGTTGAGA
>JBKHJD010000074.1:0-8750 GCA_046538315.1 Syntrophobacteria bacterium | reverse complement strand
TAGCAGATGACGGTAAACCACGAAGTCATGCAGAAATCTCAACAGGTCGCAGAAGATTATCGCAGGGTGTTCGGTGATGATCTCATCTCCATCGTTCTGTACGGAAGCGCTCTCACTGTGGAGTACGTCCCGAAAAAATCGGATCTCAATTTCCTGATCGTGCTCTCTGAAGCAGGCATTGAGAAACTTCACCTGGCTCACCAGCCGGTGAGCAAGTGGCGAAAAAAGAAGGTGACTACTCCCCTTTTTGTGACAAAGGCCTACATTGAATCCTCACTGGATACCTTCCCCATCGAGTTCATCAACATCAAAAAAAACTACGTCCTGATCTACGGCGAAGACCCGCTTGCGGAGATCTCCTTTAAAAAAGACTTCGTCCGGATGCAGTGCGAAAGGGAGCTCAAGGGCAAGCTTCTTTTGCTCAGGGAGCGGTACGTGGAGACTTCAGGCAAGGCAAAGGTGCTCAGAGACCTGATTGCCGCCTCCGTTCCAACCTTTATCTTTGTGTTCAACGGTTTACTTTACTTCCTGGACAAGGAGCTTCCCCCTACAAAGTATGAAACGGTCAAGAAGCTTTGCGGGGAGCTGGATCTCGACGAGGCCCTCTTCGCATCCTTGCTCCGGATAAAGGAAGGGAGCCTGAAACCCTCTGCAAAGGAAATCCATGATATATTCAGAAGATACATCAGAGAAATTCGGAAACTGGCACTCCTTATGGACGAGGACCATCCCGGCAGGCCTTCGGAACCGAAAAAAGACCGAAAGGGGCCAACTCCGGGTACCGGACCGGGCTCCTGACCATGGATACCGAGCAGGAGGAGGACGACGATGAAGAAGTGGCTTCCCCTGATTATCATCGCAGCGGTAATCCTGATTCCTCTCCTCACGGCGGTGGGCACATACAACGCCCTTGTCGGCAGGCAAGAGGCGGCCAAGACCGCCTGGTCTCAGGTGGAAAATCAGTACCAGAGGCGCTTCGACCTGATACCCAACCTCGTTGAGACAGTCAAAGGCTTCGCCAGGCAAGAGCGGGAGGTTTTCACTGAAGTCACCCGGTTGCGCAGTCAGTGGGGGCAGGCGCGGGCCTCAGGCGATATCGCCAGGGCCCAGCAGACGGCGCGGGGGCTGGAAGGGGCCCTTTCGCGGCTGCTACTCGTGGTGGAGAACTATCCGCAACTGAAATCAAATGAGAACTTCTTGAGGCTCCAGGACCAGCTGGAGGGAACAGAGAACCGAATCAGCGTCGAGCGGCGCCGATATAACCTGGCGGTACAGGAGTACAACACCCTCATCCGCAGTTTTCCCACCAATTTCCTGGCCTCCATGCTCGGCTTCACCCGCATGCCGCTCTTCGAAGCAGAGGCTGGCGCCGCCGAAGCCCCAAAGGTGAAATTTGATTGATTATAGACACGGCGCTCGGCGATGCCCTCAGGACCTGTGATCTCTTCTTCCGTGCTCTGTGCCCGGGCCGTGCCAACCCAACTGACACACACTGGTATCGCTTTGTATCAGCGACCTTCAAGTCCCTGGAGAAAGGCCTGCACGGCATTTCCCAGAACTGAGTGGTTGTATCCCCCTTCCAGGACGGCGAAACAGCCACAGCCGAGCCGCTGGCAGCGCTCATGCACCATACGGCCCATGGCCTTGTAGTCTTCGGTTTCCAGCAGCCCGCCCCAATCAGCCGCGTGGTTATCGAACCCCGCAGAAACACCCACGATATCCGCCTCGGCGCCGTCAAGACCTTCCGCCACCTCCTCCAGGTAGGAACGACGATCTCTGCCACGGGGATTGTGAATGCTAACATACCCGCTGCTCCCCAGAATTGAGACGGTACCGTCCCCATAGTGAAGGTCGAAATCGAGGATATGAGCCCTGCCGATCTTTCCGGTTCTTCTGAGATGATCAATGGCAATGGCCATGTTATTGAAATAGCAGAATCCCCACGCATGATCGGCAGAGGCATGGTGGCCGGGAGGACGGACCACGGCAAAACAGGGCTCGGACAATCCTATGATTGCCGCCTGGAGAGCCCCTCCGGCCGCCAGGGCCGCAATCTCGTAAAGACCCTCCTGAATCACGCTCTCGATATGCACTTCTGTGTGAATCAAGGCGATGTCTTCCCTGTTGGCGGGAACTGCCTCCACAAGGGTGTTCTCTGCCTCTATCACCTCAACAATCGACTCGATCCTGCCGGCCGCCGCAGCAGGATCGCCGGTGTATACCTCGTGAAACGCACTATCACTGACAATCTTCATCGCCGCTCCGCCCGATCTCTAGGCTGTCCAAGGTGTCCGCTCCAGGGCCTTAAGTAATACAATCGCCAGGAATGTCAACAGGAAAAAGACCCGGTCCGGCCCGGCTGCAAACCAGTAGGCATCATCGCGATTTCACCGGCGCGGGCCGCTGGGGCCGTTTTTATCGATCCCACAGCGTGCCTGATTTTGACAGGCCTCAACGTGCCAGGAAACCGCCGTCCATAACCAGGCCGTGCCCGGTGACGAAGGCTGCTGTGCCAGTCGTGGAATATACAGTAATCATTTTCTTCAAAAAGTCCAAAGCCGGAAGGAGCGGCCATGTCTTGGCTGCTTGAAATCACGCCGGCTCGGAGGAGATCTCTTGTCAGGAAAGGCGTTGTGACAATTGGCTGAAACAATGATATACTGCCGCTCTCCTTGCGGGTCCACGGCACCCCTTGATTTTTACCCGGTAGCTGCAAGGTTGGGTGCTCTTACCCCACCGTTGGAGACGTTTCTTTAATTGATGGGAGGCTCATCGGTCAGATCTGCCGCATCCGCGTGAACCACGCCAGGAACATATCCAGCAGAAAGGACTGTGGATGTGCCGGATCCAGGTCGATCTATCTGTGGCAATAGGACTGAGAAGAACAGAGGGGCGCTCACATGAGCATCACCATGGAGCCTATAGGTTTTGTACGCACTTCTGCCAGGAGACTTCCGCGCCACTGGAGCGTTTCCGATGTCGAAGGAAGTCTCGTCATAAACGAAAAGTACGTACAGGGATTGAAAGATATCAGACCCGGCCAGCGTATCGTTGTCATTTTCCACTTCCACCGAAGCCCCCCTTTCACCGGCCGCTTCCTCACCCAGACTCCACCGCACCGCAAAAAAGAGCTGGGGGTCTTCAGCATCTGTTCGCCCATCCGGCCCAACCCCATCGGCATGTCGGTTCTGGACGTTCTCGAGGTCAGCGGCAATGTTATTCATGTGAAGCGGCTCGACATCCTGGATGGAACCCCCATCCTGGATATCAAACCCTACATCGAAACCGTGCAGGATTGTCCGAGCTTCCCCGGTCAGGCGGGTTGAGCTGAATCAGAGGCGTACAAGCCTGCTGTCCTTACAGTCCAATAATCTGGTAGATGCGCTCCAGGTCCAGATGACAGCGCAGATTACTGGCCAGGTTGTCGTATTGCTGCTCTTTCCAGCGCTGAAAGGATCCCAGGCTCTCGTGCAGGCGCACTGTCTCACCACCTCCAATGAGTCGGCCGATCAGACGGTGACGCAAGCCGTCGTTGTCAAAGAGTCCGTGTAGATAGCTTCCCCAGACGCGGCCGTCAGCGGACACCAGGCCATCTTGGACCCGAACCCTTTCGCCGTTACGCTCCATAACCTCCAAAAGGGGTGTGGCCGGTCCCAGGAGCCTGCTTCTCCCCATATGGATCTCATAGCCGTGGAGCCATTCATCCTTTGCAGCAAGCTCCTCCCAGAGCATCCTGGCCTTGACCTGAGTGGTGACCTTCTCTCCCAACAGTTCGGTCTCCATCGGCAGCAGGCCCAGGCCTGCTACCTCCCCGAGGTTGCTCTCCACGCCCCGGGGGTCTAGAATGCGCCGGCCCAGCATCTGGTAACCGCCGCAGACACCCACCACAGTGCCGCCCCTTGAGTGGAAAGCTGTAATTGCCTCGGCAAGACCTCGGAGATGGAGATACCAGAGATCATTGAGGGTGTTCTTGCTGCCGGGCAGAATCACCATGTCCAGCTCGAAAACCTGTTCAGCTCCGGTAAAGTAGGTCAACCTGACCATCGGTTCATGCTCCAGGCTGTCAAAGTCGGTGTAGTTGGAGATGTGCGGCAACTGCAAAACACCGATTCGCACCCGCTCTTTCGATCCTGTCCCCCCGGGGTGCATCTTCACATCCAGGGCAACACTGTCTTCTTCGGGAATATGGATATCAGCGAAATAGGGTACCAGACCCAGAACGGGTGTGCCGGTGCGGGATTCGAGGTACTCCAGCCCTGAGCCCAGCAAGGCGGGATCTCCCCGGAATTTGTTGATGATAAACCCCTTTACCATCCGGCGTTCTTCCGGGGTACAGAGCTCCATGTGGCCGACGATGGCGGCAAATACCCCGCCCCGGTCAATGTCCGCCGCCAGGAGCACCGGGGCCTGAACCCTACGGGCCATGGAGAAATTCACCAGATCTCTTTCCTTGAGATTGATCTCGGCAGGACTTCCCGCACCCTCCAGTACCAGGACATCATATTGAACAGCCAGGCGGTAGTAGCTCTCCATGATCTTTTCTACCAGTTCGGCCTTCCGCTCATAATAGCAACGAGCGTTGAAATTGCCGAGCACCTTGCCATGGACGATAACTTGCGAGCCCACGTCGGAACTCGGCTTGAGCAGGATAGGATTCATGTCCACGTGCGGCTCGATCCCTGCGGCTTCCGCCTGTACCACCTGGGCCCGGCCCATCTCCCCTCCGTCCTGGGTGATGAAGGAATTGAGCGCCATGTTCTGGGCCTTGAAGGGTGCGACCCGGTAGCCGTCTTGCTTGAGAATGCGGCAGAGTCCAGCCACGAGGACGCTCTTGCCCACATCCGAAGCAGTGCCCAGTATCATGAGGTTATTTGCCTTCACCATGCTCTTTCGGCCCTCCGGGGCGGCCTGACTCTTACCCACACTTAACACCGTGGAGGTTCAATTTTGGCAAGCAGAGCGAAGGCCGTCGTCGTTTTTCTTCGTTCCGAGTCTCCCGCCAGTCACTCCGAAAAGCCCCGGTGTCAAGTGCGTCCCAGTGTCAGCCGGGGCGGCGGGGATCGGCCTATGCAAACAACAGCCTGAGGACTTCCTGCAGGGACTGTGCTCCCACCAGTTCTATGCCTTCGGGGTCTCTCAGTCGCTTGAGGTTGCTCTTCGGCAGCACACAGCGTCCAAAGCCCAGCTTCGCAGCCTCTGTGACACGAACATCGGTTTGACCTACAGCACGTATTTCGCCCGTCAGGCCCACCTCACCCAGCAGCACTGTCTTGGGATCTATCGGCCTGTCCAGTAAACTGGAAGCAACCACTGCGGCAATGGCCAGGTCAACAGCGGGCTCATCAATTCGCACACCACCAGCCGCATTTACGAAGATGTCCTGGGCAAGCATGGATAGGCCTGCCTTCTTCTCCAGGACCGCAACCAGCAGATTGAGGCGGTTGTTATCGATGCCCATGGCAGTCCGACGGGGTACCGCCAGGTTGGACGGGCTCACCAGAGCCTGCACTTCCACGAGAATCGGCCTGCTTCCTTCCATGGCCGCGGTTACAGCGGAGCCGGAGCTATCCACGGGCCGTTCGGCGAGGAAAAGTTCCGAAGGATTCCTCACCTCCTGGAGTCCAGCATCTTTCATCTCAAAGACACCAATTTCATTGGTCGATCCATAACGATTCTTGGTAGCCCGCAAAATGCGAAAGGCATGAGCACGATCCCCCTCAAAATAGAGGACCGTGTCAACCATGTGTTCCAGTACCCTAGGTCCGGCAATTGCACCCTCTTTGGTCACATGTCCAACGAGAAAAATCGGGCGTTCCTGCCCCTTGGCAAGCCGTATAAGGCAATCAGCACAGTGACGTACCTGGCTCACGCTACCCGGAGCCGAGTCAAGCTGGACAGTGTAGACAGTCTGGATGGAATCAACTCCCACAAAGGCAGGGTCCAGTTCATCGATGAGCCTGATGATATTCTCCAGGGCTGGCTCAGAGGCCACGAAGAAATTTGAGAAGCTCAGCCCCAGGCGCTCGAAACGCATCTTGACCTGCACGGTCGACTCCTCTCCGGAGATGTAGAGGATGGGCCGCTCCGAAGCGGCCAGACCATGTAGAGTTTGCAGCAGAAGGGTAGATTTACCGATGCCGGGGTCACCGCCGATCAGCACAACCGACCCGGCCACGACTCCACCGCCCAGAACCCGGTCCAGTTCCTGAATGGCAGAGAAAACTCTGCTTCTCTGCTCTGAAACTACCTCATGGATGCGCTGCGGAGTTGCAGGCGCCGGCAGCGCCCTGCCGCCTGAGTCCGCCTTGCCGGCCAGGGTTTCCTCCACCAGGCTGTTCCACTCGCCACAGCCGGGACAGCGTCCCAGCCATTTTGGACTCCGGAAGCCACATTGCTGACAAATATGCAGGCTCTTTGGTTCACGGGCCATAGAAACACCACAAGCGAGAAGCGATGCAAGGAGTTCGGCCATCAAGTCTGACCCCGGCCAGCCTCCCTGTCAAGCTATACTTTACGTCGGGTTTCTCCATTTGTCAGGCTCAATTGAATCGGAGTCAAAGGGGAGGACGGGAAAAACCGACAACACACATGCGGAAGTTGACATTGACAAACGGCTGTGGCTGTGTTTAAAATCTTTACCTCATCGGAAGAGGGATTTGTTTTTCTATTCTCCTCAAGTTATCTTCAGCACTAAATGAGCCCGAAAGGAGTGAGAGATCTTCAAAGCAAATGGAGGCGGTCGGCATGAAGGCAGAATCGGCTATGCCGAACACCTTCGGAATGCGCAAGGAGATTCACGATGGTGGAAAAGGAAATGGTAGAGGTGAGTGACGACAGCTTCGAGGCGGTGGTACTCCAGTCCAACATACCGGTTCTGGTAGACTTCTGGGCACCGTGGTGTGGACCCTGTCGGGCCATTGCGCCTGTGGTTGCCGAGATCGCAGCCGAGTACGAAGGCAAACTTAAAGTAGGCAAATGCAATGTCGACGAAAGCCCCGGGATCCCTTCCCAGTACGGAATCCGGGCCATTCCTACTCTTATTATTTTCAAACAAGGTAAGGTTTCCGAACAGATCACAGGGGCTGTTTCCAAGTCCCAGATTGATGCCGCCATCAAGAAAGTGATCTGACTCGGCCCTGATTGGTTGATCTTCTCTGCCCTTCCTCAAGCCACTAGGTGGCGCTATATACTGCCTCAAGTGTTCTGATGTGCTGGCAATTTCTCTACCGAGGCGGGGCTCCTCTTGTCTTCAGGCCGGCGATTCGTTGCCACCGGGAGATACGTTAATGAGGCGAAATCGGAAGCTTGTGCTCGCCACGCTACTGGCCTGCTTCATCTGGGTGTCAGGTACCCTGGCCGGCTGCGCCTTTTTCAAGAGCAACCGGCCGGAAACCGCGCGGCAGCTCGCTGTCGAGGGAGTGAAGTGTTTTCATGACGATGACTACGCTGACGCCCTGAAAACGTTCACCACCCTCAAGGAGCGGTATCCTTACAGCCGTTATGCAGTTCTGGCCGAGCTCAAGGTGGCGGACGCTCACTTTTGTATGGAGCAGTACCCTGAGGCCATCGCCTCCTACGACGATTTTGCCCGCATGCATCCCAAAAACCAGGTGGTTCCCTACGTGCTCTACCAGATAGGAGAGTGCCACTACAGACAACTGCTGAGCGTAGACCGGGACCAGACGGAAACGCGCCAGGCCATCCTCGCTTTTGAGCGGTTTCTCAAGGCGTATCCCCGCTCAACGTACACAACCAAAGCGAGAAGAAAGATTCAAGCCTGTCGGGAGCGGCTGGCGGAACATGAACTGTACGTAGGCCGTTTCTACTTCAAGTCAAAGTACTATCGGGCAGCACTGGCCCGTTTCGAAAGTGCGCTGACAGACTACCGGGATGCCCTTACGGCTGACAAAGAGCGGGAAGTGAAACAAATGATCCTTTCCTGCCGGGAAAAGATCTCCGAAAACGGATCAGCTGAAGAGGAACACAAGAGGATGATCATTATGCCTGAGGAACCAATCTTCGGTACTGTTGGCCCCTGAATTGGTGGTCCGTATACGCTTCGAAAGCAAGGAAAAAAGACTTGACAGGATGTTGTGTCTAAATTAAAGTCTAATTACACAGTACGGTAGAAAACAGATTGTATTGATCTACCTGCCCCGAGGAGTTTTTCCCAACACGCGAAATTCGAGTCCTGGCCTTTAGGGCATCGTCGATTCCTGCGCGGTCTCTGGTTTCCTGCGGCGTCAATATGTTAGGATAAGAGTTTTCTCAATGCCAGACACGTGTACCACCATTCGGCGGCACCGGACAGCATGCTGGTTTATTCTCGTGAGAGTGGAGACGTGAAAGCAGAAAGCGATATATAATCCGGGCGCACATCCAACCTGCAGGCTGCTTTCATGAACCCTTCTTCCCAGATTCTTGCCGAGAGAAGGCCTTCGCACATTTCGCAACACGCCGCAACGAAGCGTGGTCATTGTTCGTGGCGGCGAGAGCAAACATCCAGGGCAATCAAGCAACGAACGCGGTAGAAGAAAAGATTTCTGGACCAACCGAGGAAAGGAGGAAAATCCATCCTAGCGGATGGGTAACAAAGTAATGGACCTTGTAGAGCTCAAAGAGAAAAACATCAAAGAGCTGATCCAGATGGCCAGGGACTTTGGCATCGATGGTATCAGCACCATGCGTAAACAGGAACTTATCTTTGCCTTGCTCCAGGCGCAGGCCGAAAAAAACGGGCTGATT
This sequence comes from Syntrophobacteria bacterium, assembly GCA_046538315.1. Classification (GTDB taxonomy): domain Bacteria; phylum Desulfobacterota; class Syntrophobacteria; order BM002; family BM002; genus JBKHJD01. The sequence goes on along the minus strand of JBKHJD010000074.1, from coordinate 5 downwards.
TACGG
>JBKHJD010000073.1:0-8834 GCA_046538315.1 Syntrophobacteria bacterium | reverse complement strand
CCGCGAGCACCTGAGCCACCTTTGATTGACCTCGCGGCTCCAGCAAAGCCAAGCATGAAGATTTGGTGGTTCGTCAAAGCCCACACTTCCATAAATGGGGCGAATTGCTCGCGGTGGAGCAGCCTCCCCCTTGGCCGTTAAGGACCGCCTTGTCTAATCACACTCGGTGCCAAGGCTATGGTGGCTCTTCTTCGTTTCAAAGCTCCCGGCCTGGTCATCGAGATTGAAGCTCCCTGCAGTCCTGCTCCAAAAGGGCTACGAGGAATGCGCTCGCTGGTTCAGTTCATAGAGGACGAACCTGCCTGTTTCGCGCGGCGATTCCGCAATGTTTCGAAGGTGCCGGGGAGGCATATGATGACCTTTGACGAGAACGCAGCCGCACCAGGAGACACGCAGCTTTTCTTCCAGGGCGTATAAAGGTTTGTCCGGGTAGAGATAGAGCAGGTCATAGGAACTGAGGTCGGCTTCCAGGTAGTCTTGCTGGAAAAACTCGGCATACGGCAGGTTGAGTTCATCCCTGATTCGTACCGAGGTGCGGTATAGCTCCTGGTCAATCTCGTAGCCCGCAGCCCGGGTGAATAACGACGCGATCAGCACGACCTTGCCGTCGCCGCTTCCCAGATCAGCCATATGGGTGTAGCGATCCAGGCCGAAAAAACAGAAGGCGGAATAGACCTCTTTGGCGTCGGAAGCTGCCCACATACCGGACCGGGTGCTCCGGTAGGGCAGCCCTCCTGATCGCCGCAGGGACCGGTAAAAACCCTGGTATGCATCTGTGAGCCTGGCAAAAGCGGCGTCCCTTTCCGGCGAAGTGCCGTTCATGGCATACAGGGGAAGCTCCTCCGGAGTCCTCTCACGGGTAATTGGCTTTTTTCGGGCTGTCAACCCGTTCCTTCAGTTCTTTCCCCACCTTGAAGTAGGGAAGTCTTTTCTCCTGGACCTGAATGATTTGGCCGGTCTTGGGATTGCGCCCCTGGTAGCTGCTGTAGCTCTTCACTTTAAGGCTGCCAAAACCCCGGATTTCGACCCGTTCACCCCTGGCCAGAGATTCAGACATCGATTCGAAGACCGTATTGACGACACTGGCTGCGTTCTTCACGGTTATGCCTTCATCTTTAGCCAATCGTTCGATGAGTTGACTCTTGTTCATTCCCCTTTCCTCCGCGGTGATCTTTTTCCCGGTGTTGTATCCCTCATGAAAGAGGAGGTCCAGAAAACGCCCTTTAGACGAAGCGGGAAGTACGACTTTGGACAAGGTATCCGAATCGACGGACTTTGTCAATGATAACTTTTTATAATTGACCAGAATAATTAATAAAAAACTGCTGGAGACAAGACGGCTCCTTGTGGCACGGCCGGGCACCCGGTCTGCGACTCACCGTATAACACTGCGGTCTGTAAAGTAGCCGCTTTTAACGGACACAGCCGGACAGACCACACATCGCCGGCCCAGGAGGGTACCCGGGTTGGTGACCGCATTACAGCCTGTTTCCGAATCATCGCCAATAATGGCACCAAACTTTCGCAGACCGGTGTCGTACCTGGTGCCTTCAAACTGTACCGTCACCGGCGTGTCAACCATTTTTAGATTGGCCAGTTTTGTCCCCGCTCCCAGGTTGACGCGATTTCCAAGTATACTGTCGCCAATGTAAGCGAAATGGCCGGCCTTGGCATCATCCAGCATGACGGCGTGCTTCATCTCTGTGGTATGGCCGACCACGCAACGGTCCCCTACCAGGCAGTAGCCGCGCATGTAGGCGCCCTGACGGATCTCGCATTGAGAGCCGATGATCGCGGGTCCCTTGATAAAGGCCCCTGGCTCCACCACGGTTCCAGGTCCCAGAAAGATGTCTTCTCCCAGTAAGGATGCACCTGCATAGATTGCCACAGCTCCCTCGAGTTCCTGGCCCTCCTGAATGATCAGGTGTTTACCCTTGGTGGCATCGCCAGGGACCACATCAAACCCTGTGGTAAGCAATTTTCCCTGGTACAGAACTGCCGTTTGCCGGAGCAAGCCGCCATGGCGGCCAAGCACCTGCACGTTGGGCTGTAGGGCCCTGCTCATGTAAGCTTTGATACCGGTAAGCACCCGCCATACCGGCTCACCCTGTGCAAAGAGTTCAGGGTGGGCCCAATTACTGAGATCGAAAAAATCCTCTGCGGGCAGCATGCTCTATTCTCCTGTCCTGTTCCAATACGGGAGGTGAAGCGAAGGGCGCCAACGGTTTTCTCCTGCACCTGATAGATTGAATCCTCGCTCGTTACACCACTGGGGGACTAATGGGGTTTGGAACTGAAGAATCCCTTCGCCTCCTCCTTGAGGATATCGTAGAGATTCTTTCCTCTTCTTCGGGCGACATCCCGCGCCTGTTCCAGGAGACGGGAGGCAGCAGCATCCAGTTCCGCATTGCCGGGCAGGGACCGTCCTTCTTTTTGCAGCTTCCATCGCAGAACGGATTTGGCCAGCTGGAGTTCGCGTTGGCGAACACGGCTCAAGAAAGAGTTTGCTAACTTCTTCATATTGTTTGGTATTCGATTGATTTCGGCGTAGTCTAGCCAAAAAGCCTCTCACCGTCAAGGGAAATACCCCCCGGAGCTTCCCCATTCTTCCCCCTCGATTCGGGGTCAAGGGGGAGGCTGCGATACTCCCCGTTGGCCGGTCAAGAGCCGCGGCGCCATTGGTGAAGCAACCGGGTGGCTTGACGGAGCGCCTCCTCGCGACTGTTGATCCGACCCTCCCATTGGAGTTCAGCCAGAGCATCCAGCAGCCTGCCAAGCAAAGGGCCGGGAGAAAGGTGGAGGTGGCTCATCAGGTCGTGGCCGTTCACCAGGCTACGTTGTGTCTGCTTCGGCCGCAGCTCCTGATAGTAGAACTCAAGCCAGCCGCTCAGACGCCGACGAAGTGGCTCTATATCTCCCCCTGGTGACCTGGGTCCTCGTGTAGCCCGGTAGTCGGCGGCGAAAAGCAACAGAAGCGGCCAGAATAATTCAGGCCCCAGCCTGAAGAAGCGGGATAGCGCCCTGCGCGAAGGGCTTTGAAGGTGAAAGAGGTGCACAGGCCGCATATGGTTGCGAACAAGCGTGCTGATGAAGTCGATTTCCCTGTTGCTGAAGCGCAGGCGTGAGCACAGGGCAGCCGCAAGCTGCGCACCTGCGACCTCATGACCATGGAAATGGCAACCACCCTTTCCGTCCACACTGCGGCAGGCAGGCTTGCCGATGTCGTGAATCAAGACGGCCAGCTTCAGCACGGACTCTCTGGTCCTCTCGCCCGCTATCTCCTGGGCCAAGACGCCAGGGGCTTCTCCGGCGTAAGAGCCCAGCACCTGCTTGGGGCTGTCCAGGAAAAATTCCAAAGCCTCAAGCGCCGAGAGACTATGTCCCCAAACATCCTGATCATGAAAATCCCCCTGGCGCAAACCTCGCATGGGCTCACACTCCGGCAGGAGAACCAGCAAAACGTTATCGGCATCCAGCATCCTGACAGTTCGTGCAGAAAACCGGTCCGAGAGGATACGGAGCAGTTCATCTCTGAGGCGCTCCACCGCTACGTGAGCAAGTCGATGTTTCAACTCCGCCAGCAGCGCTTTCGTACTGGACTCCAGGGTGAAATTGCGGATTGACGCCAGACGGTAGGCGCACAGGATGCGAAGAGGGTCGTCGGCGAGAGATCGCCCTGTGCAGGTACGAAGGCGGCGGGCCTGAAGGTCGGCAAGTCCGCCCAGAGGATCGACGAGCTCCAGGCGGCTGCACGTCCTCCACGCCAGAAGGTCAACAGCCAGGGCATTTGTCGTAAAGTCCCGTCGACGGAGGTCGTCTTCGATGCAAGCGCCCCGGAGCGGAGTCAATTCGACTTTGATGGCCTCTGCTTGTCTTTGCGAGCCAGTCTCGGGGATGAGTCGCATGGTGCCGTATCTTTTGTCTACCTGGACAGGACGAATACCGCTCTTGCCGAGGCTGGTGGCGAACTCGAAGGCTTGCAGCGTTACGAAATCCAGATCATTTGAACTCAAGCCCAACAGGGCGTCTCGTATGAACCCTCCTACCAGGTAGAGCCGAAAACCTTCCTGGGAGGCGACTTCCAGAATCCTGGCAGTGGTGGGGCTTCTTCGGATGAGGTTGTCAAGTGAGTACTTCAACGCCTGTATGTGTTGGGGCTCTAGCACAAGTGCCACTCTTTCTCCGGATACAATGTGACCGAAAAGATTGTATAGCCTGAAAGTTCGATGTGAACAAGGGGTTCAGGAGATGGTTAGACTGTCTAAACATAGACATACAGAAGCTTCTGGACACAAGGGATCAACTTAGACTGTATAAACCAAACCAGTTTATTTCGTTTTTCCAAAGCCATAGAAAAGTCACCGAAAATCCTACTGTACAAACAATTCAATTTTTTTGGTTTGGTTTCCGATTTTACTTGACAGTATAAATATCTACCTATACTGTATAGCAACATTTCCTGCGCATTCTTTCAGTACGGAAAAACCCTTGAACCAGACACACGCCCACACCGAAACTATTTCCAGTAAAGAACTTCTGGCTCGAACCGGAATATCCAGAGCCACACTGAACAATTACATCTCTCTCAACCTCATCCCTGCTCCCTGCATTCGCAGACCTCAAGAACCGGGCGGTCCTACCAAAATAGGCTACTTTCCGCTCTGGGTTATTGAAAGAATAGAAAAGATTCGGGAACTCAAGTTGGCCGGAAAACGCATGCCCGACATTGTCACTTATTTCCGGAAGGAATCTGAACCGCCTCCTGGAGCAAATGCTGAACCGCCCCTTGACGCAGGGTACCAGTCCATTGAACAGATCGTGTTTCCTGCCGTTCTCGTCAACCATATCTGGGAGATCATCTGGATCAACAAAGCGGCTGAGCAGGTGCTCTTCCAAGAGGAGATCCACAAAATACCCTCGGCTTCGGAACGGAATATTCTCCGACTTTTTCTGGCCAAAGGCTTACTCGATCGGTTCGACAACTGGAAAGACATCTTCAAAGTCCATTTTCGTCTGGCCAAAAGGGATGTGACTGATGTTCTTGATCGAATATGCCGCCAGGTAGAATCTTGCCCTGTTGATGAGCTCAAACAATTGTGGCACGATGCCGAGCACCTGCAAGATCGCCCCATCACCCAGCAGGAACTGAACCTGAGATCGCACACTGGCCAGACCGCCCACTATACGCTCTTTTCCTGTGACTTCCGCGAAGGCACTCTCCTGCTCTATGCCCCGGCCAGCATGCAACTGGATCACATTCTCAACCTCTTGATGGGCAGAGAGCGGCTTATCAAGCCAGTGCTCTCGCGGAGAATTCCATCCCTTACATCCTTGTGCATTCTGGCCTGCCGGCTGGACTCCGGGCTCCGACTGCGTACAGCCTTGCCGCCACATGAGTATTTTGATTTGATAAATGAGTTCATCCTGATGTCGCATCAGTGCTTCAAAGAACACGGGGGCACTCCAGGACGTTCGTTCCATGAGGGGGTCGTCTGCCTTTTCCTCTCGGCACCGGATTCACCGCGGCAATATCTCAGTCAGGCCTTGCAGGCTGCATATGAGCTCCAGCACATGGTCAGCCATCTCGACAAGCGCTGGAAGTGGGAAAAGGCCTGGAACAATACCCTGTACATTAATATGGGTCTTCACTGCGGCCGCGAGTGGTTGGGTTCCATACCGTCCTCGGTAGCATTCGAATTCACCGTGATGAGTGATGCCCTTATGCATACGATCAAGCTGAGTAAATTTGCCCAGGGCGGCAGCATATGGGCCAGCAAGAAAGTCATTGAAAGCTTGTCGTCCGCAGATCGCCAGAGGCTCGCGTTTGGCATCCGGTATGGAACTGCTGAGGAGCGTTTTGTGTCTCCGGCCATTTACTCGCAGGTGCAAGAACTGGTGAGCAACGAGGAACTCGAACGGCGAGGTCTTCGAGAGATAAGTCACCTGGCGGTCACTGAGATTATCCATTTACTGCAACTCGAGCAGTGAGATTCTTGAAAAACGGCGGGCGCATGAAAGGTTCAGGCGGGGTGTAGTTCCCGGCATCCTGCCACATGATCCCGGCAGGAGACTGATGAGCAGCACAGGGTGCAAATTGAAGAGGATCGCAAAGCTTTACGGCCTGGCGCAACAGCGCATACACTGCACCGTTGTCCTGGCCTTCGGGCTCCTTTTCTTGCCGCCCTGTGTTGGATTCATCAACTTTGCCTACGATTTCAATTTCCTTGACCACCGGCATGTTTCCTACTTTTTCTTCTTCGTCTTGATTTTTTCTTATCTGGGCTTTGTCATCCTGCGTACGCACGCAGACCGTGTTCGGTCCATTGGCCAACACATGGAAAAAACGCTACAAGGCAGCCTTCAGGACGCCGGTCGCGCGGAGAGAAACGAACTGAACCGGATCGCCGCCTCCTTTGAGGGGGCAGTCGAGCGGCTCGAGGAAAACAACAAGAGGTTCGAAGAGAAAGCCGGGCATCTCCGTCGACTCTATCGGTTCGTTGGTAACACCTGCACACCCATGGAACCGGGGGATCTCTTGAACAAGGGCTTGCAGTACGCTTGTGAGGGAGTCGCGGCTCGGCGCGGGAGCATACTCCTTCTGGATGAAAGCCGTCGACATCACTTCACGGTGGTATCTGCGGTGGGTAGCGGCGCTGGGAGCCAGCAGCAGCTAGGAGCACAGATCCCTTTCGGTGAAAGCAGGTTCAGACAGGCGGTGCTTCAGCGACGCCCTGCCTTTTTTCCCGAAACTGACCCGGAGGAACAATCAGCGCAAGGGGAGGAAAATGCTACGCAAGACTGCGGCGCAGTTCTGGTTGTCCCGCTTGTCACCGGAGGCGATGTCATCGGGGCCATGTGTCTCAGGGAGAAGGCCGGCGATGATCTCTTCTGCGGCAGTGATCTGGATTACGTTCTTCCTCTTGCTTCCTGTCTGGCTTGCGGCTACGAGAAGGCGCATCTCAGGCAGGCGACCTCGGTTCAAAATGATCACCTCAATTGCCTTTCCCTGGCAGTCAGAATCTGTAATCAGGGGCTCATGCGAGGAAAAGTCTTTCAACAAGTGATGAGAGAACTCCGACGTTTCATGCCCGTAAGCATCTCCTTTCTTGCACTGTTTGACACCAAACAGGAATATCTCGAAGTATCGGAAGTGGAGTCCGAGCAACCAGTTTTTCTCCACTGCGGGATGAGGTTGGCACTCAGACATACCCTCTTCGGTCTGGTTCTCCGAGAAAACCGGCACATCCATCAAGATAATCTCACCGGCACACTGGACTCCGAGGAGGCAAGATGGTTTGAGGAACTGGGTATTCACTCCTGCTACCTGGCTCCATTTCGTATTCGTGGAGTCAACTCCGGTATGCTCTTTATCGGCAGTGACTCCGAGCGAGGCTTTACCGCAGCCCAGCAGATCATTCTCCAGCAAGTCAGCGAGCTTCTGGGTCTGGCGCTAAACAACCACATGCTGCAAAACGAACTAGAGGGGCTGGGTCGCGAACTGGAGACCTTGAATCAACTGGCCGGTGTACTGACCCTCTCCGGGTTCGATCTGGACAGGGTACTGGATCAGGTGGTGATCTTGCTTGACCGGATGCTGACAGTGGAGGCAGGTGCGATCTATTTGCGAGAGGGTGAAGGTCTGGTTGCCAGAAGGACCTTCGGTACCTCTGCCCATCAGATCAAGCCAGGTGAGCTGCCGCTCAGCGGGCCGATCGGAAGCTATGTCACGGCCCGGGGAGAATCGGTACTCGTCAGAGATGTATCGCAGAATCCCCATATGGCGTTCCTGATCACCGACTGCGGGCTGCCGAAGGTTCATTCCATCCTCTGCGTCCCGATGGTAAGCGGGGAGGAAGTAGTTGGCGTACTCCACCTGTGGAACAAGAAGCACGGTTCCTTTAGCAGCCAGGATGAAAAAGTCATGAGATGGGTAGCCGCCCATCTAGCTATTGCAGTCGCAAGTTGCACGCCGTAACCACTGGGATCAGTGGAGTCAACGTGCATAATTCCTCCCGATTCATCGACGTACCTGGAGAATCTTCATCGAGGTCCAACAGAACAACCAGGGGGCGGCCATGCAGAACAGCAGATCGCAATCATCCCGGGGTCATATTCTCATCATTGACCAGAACCGCGACGCTTTGGACCTTCTCAAGACCATGCTCGCCTATAGAGGCTACCGGGTGACCACCGCGGCAGATGGCCTTGAGGGTCTGGAAAAATTTCGCCACGGCCACTTCCAGCTCATTCTCACCGATCTTTCTATTCCCCGGATGTCCGGATGGGAGCTATGCCGTATCGTCAAAGAAAATGCCCCCCTGGTACCGGTCGTGCTCGCGACCGGTCTGGACTTCCACACCAGACCAGAGCGCCTTCCTTTTGATGCGGTAATCTCCAAGCCGTTTCATTTTGGCGAGTTTCACCAGGTGGTGGATTCTCTTATCCAATGCGAGTGCGTCCGTCCGCTGGCCGTGCAATCAGGTTGACCCGGGTCGCATCCAATTCAGAAAGCGCCTGTTCCAGTACGAGACGCGTTTACGCGGCTTTTCAGATACCAGATGAGGTCCTGCCGCAACTGCCCTATCTCCCGAGTAGCGGGAAGTTTGCTGCAAAGCTGCTCGATATATCGCCTCTCCAGAACCTTCCGGCAGGTCGGCACGAAGTTGAGATCGAACACCCATCCCAGGCGGACGAGTCTCAGATCGTTCTGGCTTACAATGGAGGTAAATTCCGGCGGCTCTCCTCGTCTGAGATCTGCCAGTATCCTGGTGGAACACGAAGGATGAGCAGGAATAGTGCCGGTCAGAACCTGCTCCTGCATGCCGTCTCTTTTC
>JBKHJD010000072.1:0-8960 GCA_046538315.1 Syntrophobacteria bacterium | reverse complement strand
CCTTAATCCCCTCCGACTCGGCTCGCGTCGCAGGCCGCCAGGGGAGGGGAAAAGGAGTTTCCGGATGAACGCTAGTTTGTAAAGAGGGGGGTAAGGGGGGATTTCGGAGCGCTTCAAAATCCCCCTATGTCCCCCTTTACAAAAGGGGGACTTCAAAACGCCGTTTCGGGGTTCACTGTCAACAGAAACCTTCCTCCCTGTCAATCGCTTTATTGAAGAGCAACCATCCCCATGCCTTTACCGCTTCACCAACGGTGTCATGTGTGGGTAAAAGTCAGCCTCTCTCTTCACAGTCCTTGAGTATACCTGTCTTGGTACATGCCTGCCATTTTTGCGGATTTTCTTTTTGCGGATTCTCTCCTTCCCGGTATACTACTAGAGCTGATCGGGGCTGATCCCGTTTCCACGTTTGTCAGGAATGGAAGGGGAAAAGAGGTGGCAGCGGACCTGCGCGCCGATGTCGTTGTAGTTGGAGCTGGGCCGGCGGGCGCCATGGCCGCCGTCGAGCTGGCAACTCTGGGAATAGACGTGCTCGTGGTTGAGCGCTCGATATTTCCCAGGGAAAAAATCTGTGGTGATGGCCTGCTGGAGGAGAGCCTCCAGATTTTGGCTGCCGTCGGCCTTGATCAAAAAGTGCGCAGAAAGGCCCACGCCATTGAGTGCATTCGTTTCGTTGCGCCCGATGGCGGTGAGTTTCAGCTAGAGGGAGACTTTTGTACCTTGCGGCGCAAAGACCTCGATGCCCTGCTGCTGGAGGAGGCCTGCGGCCGCGGCGCAAATTTTCTCGACGGCATCGAGGTAAAAGAGCCGTTCCTGAATGATGGAACCGGGGTAGGGGTGGTAGGACTTGGCCCGAGAAAAGCCAAGGTCACAATTGCAGCGTCGCTGGTACTTCTGGCCACAGGCGCAAACCCCCGGGTTCTGCGTGATTTCGGGGTGCTGGAGCGTAAAACAGCCAGCGCCATCGGCGTAAGGGGGTACTTCAGGCTGCGGGAACATGCCAATGAGCGCGCCATGATCATATCCTATGATCGGCGGCTCCTCCCCGGATACGGCTGGATATTTCCCCTGGGTGCGGGCATTTACAATGTCGGCCGTGGTATCGCCCTGGATCGTTGGGGCAAATTGGGAAAAGTCGGCCAGCACGTGGAGTCCTTGCAGGAGCATGCGCACCCGCTCTCCACCTTCCTGCGCCGGGCCGAGCCGGTGAGACCGCTCCAGGTCGGCATGATGCGTACCGGCTTCCAAGGGGCTCGGGCCTGTGCATCCGGGCTCCTCGTTCTCGGTGAGGCACTGGGCCTGACCTTTCCTTTTTTGGGAGAGGGAGTCAGCAGTGCCCTGGCAAGCGGCCGGCTGGCAGCGCGGGTTGCAGAAAAGGCCCTGAAGGCGGGCGATTTTTCGGCGCAATTTCTCGATGGGTATGAGCGGCAACTCAGACAGCAACTGGATGCGCGCCACAAGGCCTATTTTGCGGCCCAGCGCTGGTTTCGCTACGCTCCGGTGGCCACTTTTCTGATTACAAGGGCCGCGCGGGATCGGAGGTTCAGGGAACTCATCCGTGAAATACTCATCGGCAATACAACTGCACGTGCCGTGTTTTCCCTGCGGGGACTGGGAAAAATTTTCCTACCCCTGTGAGCTCAGGACAAGCCTATGAGAGCTCATAGCTGAAAGCTCATAGGCCAGGGAAAGATACTATGCACTATGCAGTAAGCAGTAAGCACCCAGACAGCGGGAGGACCCGGTGACGGGGGACAGAGACACCGAAGAGCTTTTATCTCATAGTTGAAAAAGCTCATAGGGAAGGAAGGTTCGATCGCGCAGGCGAGCTGCGCTTGTTCGAGACGTTCGATCGGCAGGCAGAGCTTGCCTCGTTCGTTCTCCGCGGAGCGGAGCTTGTTGGATTGTTCCCGGGGAAGTTACAGCTATGAGCTCTTCACTCTGCCCTATGCTCTTCGTGGGTTTTTGGTGAAAATCAAATAATCGAAATTTCGAAGCAACAATCGGCAAAAAGGGAAAAAAACGACTTGACAAAACCGCACAATGGGGTTATCTGAACTGGTGTAACAGACGAGCAGTGCAAGAAGGACATGTACATTGGACGATCCGTCTAGTAGCAAGTACATAACCGCTGTTGCCAGGATGAGTCATCAGAAGTACAGGCTTGGTGTGGTGCGACTGAAGTTTCTTGTCCGGGGACCCTAGAGGGTCTGGACAGAGTTGTACCGATAGCCCCGAGACCTGATGGCTCGGGGCTTTTTCTTTGGAAAGGGGGTGGTTGTCATGAAAGTCGTAAAGATCAGGGGAAGGAACCGGATCGATGCAAAGAAGAGGGTCCTCAACTACTACTTCTTGAACCGCGACCATCTGGGCGGCTCCATGAAGGACTTCTTCAAGCGCTGTACCATCGATCCTAGCGGCAGGACTATTACCTATCGGGGGGAATAATGGAAGCGTCAGATTCATCTCACAGACAGATCGGCGAAGGGGATGCAGGGTAGCTCAAAGCATGCATCCCCTTTTCCTTTTGTTATTTCTTGCCAGCCCTCAATACAAGATACCTTCCCTTCCTTGCCCCCACCATAATTTACCCAGACACCGTCTTTGAACCCCTTTTGGTGAAGAAAGCGCCTGCCAGGATCCGGTTCGATGGTCAATGTATGCAGGATGGTGCGATTTAACTTCCGAACCGCCAAGACGCGAAGGACGCCAAGGGATTTTTTTTCCTATCCTTCCTCTCTTGTGCCTAGTGCCTACTGCTTACCGCTTACTGTTTCAGGAACTGGGAGCACTGAAGCCGAAAAAGGGGGAAACTCCCGATCTGTTTTCTGTTGACAAGTCGGACTGGCTTTGCTACTTATTTCACATCTTCGTACTTCCAGTCGTACATATTGTCACTTACACCGGGACGGAGAAACGCCATGTATGTCGGGGAGTTCTTGTGTTCGGCATTGAAACGGAGCCTTGCAAGCCTGTTGCCCTGGGACATTCCGTGGTATGACCCGAGTCATACCATTTTCTTCGTGTGCGTCTACGGCGCACTCGGGGTGATCGGACTGGGCCTCCTTGTTGCTTTGGCTCGAACGCTCCAGGGTCTCGTGAAAAAGGAATCCCATCACTGATGCGTCCGGGCGGGAGACCTCGCCCGAAACAGCCGCAGCGACCTCCAATCCCGCCATACACTGCGGCTGTTATTATCAAGACTTCAAGGGAAAAGAAAGCGTAATCGGCAACCGCCCGCCGGCCACGAGGGATAGTGGTTGCAAGCGGGATCGCTTATAGGTCACAGCTCATAGCTGTAAGCTCATAGCTCATAGGGAAGGAAGCTTCTGGCTTGGCATAGATACTATGCACTAGGCAGTAGGCACTATGCACTAGGCAGTAGGCACTATGCACTACCAGTAGGCACTAGGCACTGGGGAGGACACGGTGACGGGGTGACACGGAGACGGGGAGAGACGTGAGCAGACCAACGGGCTCTATGCCCTCTGCTCCATGCTCTGTGCCCTTAGAGCTTAGAGCTTACAGCTATGAGCTCTTCTCTCTGCCCTATGCCCTAGGATTCTCGTTTTTCGCTGCCGAAAAGATCTCCCTGCTGCCACTGTCTGGGGGCCAGGTTGAAGTGCTGGTAGGCGAGGCGGGTGGCCACGCGTCCTCTCGGGGTGCGTTTCAGATAGCCTTCCTGAACCAGATAGGGTTCGTAGACGTCTTCCAGGGTGTCCCTCTCCTCACCCACCGCGGCCGATAGGGTCTCGATGCCTACGGGGCCGCCGTCAAACTTTTCGATAATGGTCAGCAGAATCTTGCGGTCCATCTTGTCAAAACCCTTCTGGTCGACATCGAGCATTTCCAGGCCGGCGTCGGTGACCGGCAGGGTAATGACGCCATCAGCCCTCACCTGAGCATAATCCCGTACTCGCCGCAACAGACGGTTTGCCACCCGGGGAGTGCCACGCGATCGGCGGGCGATTTCCATGGCTCCGGCTTCGTCAATGGAGATTCCCAGGATTGCCGCTGCCCGTTTGACGATCAGAGAGAGTTCCTCCGGCTGGTAAAAATCCAACCGCAGAACCACGCCGAACCGGTCGCGGAGAGGAGGGGAAACAAGCCCGGCACGTGTGGTTGCGCCGACGAGGGTGAAATGGGGGACGTCCAGTTTTAGAGTTCTGGCACTGGGACCCTGGCCGATGACCAGATCGAGCTGGTAGTCTTCCATGGCCGGGTAGAGAACTTCCTCGACCACGTGATTCAGACGGTGAATTTCATCGATGAACAGCACATCGCGAGTCTCCAGATTGGTGAGAATAGCGGCGAGATCCCCGGGCCGCTCCAGGACCGGTCCTGAGGTTGTCCGGATACTGACTTCGAGTTCCTGGGAGATGATGTAAGCCAGAGTGGTTTTCCCCAACCCGGGAAAACCATGGAGAAGGACATGATCAAGGGCTTCGTATCTTTTCCTGGTGGCTTCAATGAATACCCTGAGGTTCTCTTTCACCCCTTCCTGTCCGATAAATTCGGCAAGAGCTTGAGGCCGCACACTGGCTTCAAAACCGATTTCTTCGGCCTGGGGTTTTGCATTGACGAAACGTTCTTCCATACTATGTATCCGTGGTCAGTTGTCCGTTGTTCGTTGCGAACTCGGGAGGCTTCACTCCTGAATGGGAATGCGGCCTGCCGCTCTCAGGCGAGCGAGCGCAGTGACTCCTTGAGCAGGGTCTCAAGGGTTGCGGTTTCCTTGAGTTGCTTGCGCGCTCTGTCTATGGCGCGCTCGGCAACGGCCTTTTTGTAGCCCAGGTTGAGCAGGGCAGAGAGGGCATCTTCCACGACGGTCTCCTCATCTTTCTGCGGGACTTCAGCGACGTCCTGGCCAGGTGCCAGGGCAGGGAGCTTATCGATCAGTTCTATTACGATCCGTTCGGCGGTCTTGCGCCCTACGCCAGGTATGGAGGTAAGCCGTGCAATGTCTCGCTGGCCCACTGTGCTTACCAACTCGGTTGGGTTAATCCCGGAGAGGATGGCGATGGCGAGACGGGGTCCAATGCCGGCAACACTGATAAGACGTACAAAGAGCTCCTTCTCCTCCCGTGATTGAAAGCCATAGAGCTCCATGGCATCCTCGCGCACATGGGTGTGAATGTGCAGGGCCACGGTGTCGCCCGCCTCGGGCAAGTCGTAGAAGGTGGTGAGTGGCACACGAATCTTATAGCCTATACCGCGGACATCAACGATGACGTATTCCGGTGACTTGAAATGCAGACGGCCCTGGATGTGCGCAATCATCGTCGACTCCCGGGATCCAGACTTCCACATCCCTGACAGCAGTGCAGGTGACAGATGGCTACAGCCAGTGCATCCGCTGTGTTGGATTCGGGCAGCTCGGCGAGTCCAAGCACGACGCGCACCATTTCCTGAACCTGTGTTTTATGGGCCCGGCCGTATCCTACCAGTGCTTTTTTTACCTCCAGAGGGGAGTATTCGGCGATGGTGAGCCCGGAATTCAGACCCGCCAAGATGGCCACACCCCGGACGTGCCCCAGTTTCAGCGCGCTTTTGATGTTGCGGGCTATGAACAGATCCTCCACAGCCATGGCCTCAGGTGCGTGACAGGCTATGATCTCGTCCAGTTCTCGATAGATCGTCTTCAGGCGCTTGTGAAAGAGCACACGCCCCGACGAGACCACGCGGCCGCTGGCCACATGACACAGCTCGCGGTTTACCTGTTCCACCACGCCGTAGCCCGTGATGAGGGAACCCGGATCTACGCCGATGATCCGCATAAAAATTCACCCTCGCCTCTACGCCCCAGGCCTGTGCATCGTAATTTTCCTGCATAGCGGTTGCTCAGGAGAGGCCCTGAAGAATGTCATCCGGGATGTCAAAGTTAGCGTACGCCCTTTGCACGTCGTCGGAGTCCTCCAGAGCTTCCATGAGCTTCAGAACCTGGGCGGCATTGCTCTCATCCAGCTTCAAGGAGCTCTGCGGGATCATGGTCACCTCCGCCATGGTGTAGCGCAGGCCCTTCTCGTCAAAAGCCTGTTTTACCGCCTCGAAAACACCTGGTTCGGTGTGCACTTCATACTGGTCCTCAGTGGTAATCAAATCGTCTGCCCCTGCATTCAAGGCCACTTCCATAATCTCATCCTCGCTGGCCCCAGCCTGGTCGAAGACGATGCACCCCTTTTTGTCGAACATCCAGGCCACGCAGCCGGCTTCACCGAGGCTGCCGCCATGTTTATTGAATATATACCGGAGATCAGCCGCAGCGCGGTTCTTGTTGTCGGTCGTAACCTCGACCAGTACAGCCACCCCGCCGGGTCCGTAGCCTTCATAGATGCACTCCTCGTAGCTGTACCCTTCCAGCTCTCCTGTTCCTTTCTTGATGGCCCGCTCCACGTTCTCTTTGGGCATGTTTTCGGCCTTGGCCGCAGCGATCGCCTGCCGCAGCCGAGGATTGCCAGCCGGATCGCCGCCGCCAAGTCGAGCGGCCACCATGAGTTCTTTTATAAGCTTGCTGAATATTTTGCCCCGCTTGGCGTCCACGGCGCCCTTTTTGTGGCGTATGCTGTGCCATTTTGAATGTCCGGACATCTTATGTTCCCTCCACATCACGTCAACACCTCTTCCTGGGCTGGTACGTTTTGATCATTTACTATTCACCACAGAGAGCAGAGAGAAAAGCTCATAGCTGTAAGCTCTAAGCTCTAAGGGCATGCTGTATAGCTTAAACTCTTATCGGACAGTTCACCAAAAATAAGAACGGCCATATGGCTTTCTAGGGTATACTAGTTTTTTCGCAAGCAATCGAACAAGCTTCGCTCCGCGAAGCGATCGAACGAGGCAAGCTCCGCTTGCCGATCGAACGTCTTGAACGAGCGCAGGTCGCCTGCGCGATGGAACACTTTCTTCCCTATGAGCTTTCAGCTATGAGCTCTCATAGAGCATAGCGCACCCGTTGACCTGGCCACCGTCTCTTTCAGTTCCGTGTCACCCCGTCACCGCGTCCTTCCTCCCCCTGTGCCTAGTGCCTACTGCATAGTGCATAGTATCTATTGCCCTCTCTTTTCCCTGGCGAGAAGATAGAGCTCTTTGCTCTGCTTGCGGGTAGCGCGTGGTTTCATCACTCGAACCCGACGAAAGTGTGTTTTCGATTTCTGGATGAGTGCGTCAAAATCTGGACCTGGGAAAATCTTTCCCAGAAAATGTCCACCTGGAACTAACACCTGTTCGGCCAGGGCAAGTGCCTGCTCCAGCAGCCTGCCGGAACGGGCGCTGTCAACGTACCGTATGCCCGTGGTGGCCGGAGCCATGTCGCTGAGGACCACATCGAATTCAGTGGAGAACCGGTGCAGGTCAGTGATCGACAGGTCGAAGACATCGGTCTGGAGAAAATGGACATGAGGTGGCAGAGAAAGGGTAAGTTGGCACGTGTCCACGCCTACCACCAGACCGCGTTTCCCTACGATCCGGGCGCAATACTGAAGCCATGATCCCGGGTAACAACCCAGGTCAAGAACCCGCTGGCCAGACCTCAGTAACCGGACCCGGCGATCGATCTCTTCGAGCTTGTACACGGATCGGGCGCAGTACCCCTCTTTCCTCGCTCGGTTAAAATAGTAGTCCTGTGATTGCCATACGGTCATTGAGGACTGGACCCGGGGAGCTTCACTGTTGCTTGTAACACAAGGCAAAAACTCTTGTAAAGGCTGCTCGGGTTTGCGCCTCGCCAGAGATACTTTCCCTTGAAGGCAAAGCAAATACTCCCGGCAGGAAATATGCATCTTAGCAGAAACTCCCACAGCGGGCAAACGAGGGATGTTTATTGCCGAGTATACATAGGAGATCAGTCCATGAAGGAACACTTCCAGGCAGATCGTTTTGGCGAAAGAGCAAATAAATAGAAGAAAAACCGCTAAAAATTTTGTTTATGCAAGAAAGATGGGTTTTGTAAGCGAATTTTTTTCGAAGAAATCTACATCCGTAAAAATAGGAGTTTGCTTTTTCCCGACTGAGAGAGTATCTTCGCTTTCATGTTAGCACTCGCTTTGAACGAGTGCTAACACGATGCGTGCTCGAAAGTAGGTTGCACAAGGCAATTCAGGAGGTTTCCCCTGGGGGCTTATGGTGTGCCCTGACAGCGCCTCTCGCACGTATTGTTTCACTGTTGCGAAGAGAGCTGCAAGGAGCAAGCATCAAAAAGTTCTTTAATTTCGATTCCTTGTAGAAATTTCGGGAAGCGCAAGCAGCGAAAGAAGGAGTTAGAGACATGAAACTACAGCCATTGAATGATCGGATCGTAGTCAAGCGCACCGAGGAAGAGGAGGTCACCAAAGGAGGCATTATTATTCCTGACACCGCCAAGGAGAAACCCATCCAGGGCAGGATCCTGGCGGTGGGCACCGGAAAGGTGACCGAAGACGGCAACAAGCTTTCTTTGGATGTGAAGGAAGGAGACAACATACTCTTCAGTAAGTATGCAGGAGCCGAAGTAGAGATCGAGGGCGAAGATTTGCTGATCATGAGAGAGGATGATGTGCTGGCAGTTGTGGAGAAGTAAGCTCCATGCGGCGGAAATTATCCCGGGCTGAAGGGATTTCGGAACTGCCGCCACCGCGATGACCTAATGGCCGGTTCCCAAGCGGATCCGGTACGCACAGAAACTCGTGGTTCCGTCCCTGCCGGAAAAACAAGAGATTATCGAGAAAAAAACAAAGGAGGAGACAAAATGGCCAAAGAACTGAAATTTACCATGCAGGCACGGGAGTCCCTGCTTGAGGGGATAAATGCCCTTAGCAATGCAGTAAAGGTCACTCTTGGACCCCGAGGCCGCAATGTGATTTTGGAAAAATCCTTCGGCTCACCCACCATTACCAAAGACGGTGTAACCGTGGCCAAAGAGATCGAGCTTGAGGACAAGTTCGAGAACATGGGCGCCCAGATGGTCAAAGAGGTGGCGAGCAAGA
>JBKHJD010000071.1:0-8990 GCA_046538315.1 Syntrophobacteria bacterium | reverse complement strand
CATGATTTCTTTAGTTTTCTTATATCCTGACCATCCTGTATATCCAGTCAAAAAAGGGGAATTCCCATGCAGTTAAAGTATTGATACTTTGCCCCGCTCCTGGTATCTGAAAGGGATGTGAGACACCCCGGTTGGTAATGCAGTTGCAAGCCGCAGCCTGGATTCTGCTCGGCAGGAGCTCGATCTCTTGGCAAAAGGAAAAACAAACCATGAAAGATGAAAGAGGCCTGTACTACTATCCTTTCCCCCAGAACAAGCGCGTGCGCATGTACGTCTGCGAGGCCGAGGGAACCGTCTGGTTCAGACTCTGGAATGCCGACGACCCCGAGCTGTGGGAAGAACACGGCTGGCTGCCCTACGATGCGATCCATGAAGCCGCTAAGATGTACACGGGAAAGGATTTCGATCCCAAACAGGCCTACGACGTCAATGTGGCAAAAGTAGTGCTCACAGAAGGCAAGTGAGCACTCTCATCGGCGTATTCGGAACTTATCCGAGGTGAGAACATGGAACGAGAAGAACTGCCATTAGAGGCTCTGGACACCAAAGCATTTATAGAGGAAAAGACAGCCGAGATATCCGCTGCCGTCGGCGATCATATAGCCATCAATGCGCTCTCGGGCGGGGTCGATTCATCCACGGTAACCATGTTGGGCCACAGAGCCATAGGGAGAAGGCTCAAAACCTATTTTATTGACAACGGCATCATGAGGCAGGATGAGCCGCAGTCCATCGTTTCCCTGTTTGAAACCCGGGGCGTCCCCGTGCAACTGGTTGATGCCAGGGCCGAATTCCTCCAGGCCCTCAAGGGGGTAACAGATCCTGAAGAAAAAAGACAGGCAATCACCAATGTCTTCTATCGGGATGTTTTCAGCCGGCTTGTAAAGGAAAGCGGGGCACGGTACCTTTTGCAAGGCACAAATTATACAGACGTGGAAGAGACTGTGGCGGGGACCAAGAGGCAGCATAACATCCTTGAACAGCTTGGCATCAATACCCAAGACATGTACGGGTACCAGGTCATCGAGCCCCTGATCCAGCTCAGAAAGCCGGCAATAAGAGAGGTGGCCAGGGCGCTTGGATTGTCCGAGGAGATATTTCGGAGACCGCCTTTTCCCGGTCCTGCACTGGCAGCAAGGATAATCGGCGAGGTCACACCGGAGAGGGTGGACATTGTGCGCAAGGCCACGGCAATCGTCGAAGAAGAACTCTCCCCAACAGGTGCCTTTCAGTATCTCGCGATCCTGCACGCTGACAGGGTTACCGGAGTACGAGACCGCAAGAGAGAATTCGGCCTCCAGATCGAGATTCGATGCTGGGAAAGCGAAGACGCAAAGACGGCTTCGCCGACGAGACTGCCCTATGACACTCTTGAGACCCTGGGAGAAAGGATCACCGGTGAACTACCAGGTGTTGTAAGCGTTACCTACAACATCAGCCGAAAACCGCCTTCAACCATCGAAGCAATCTAGTGCCCATACGGAAACCCCTTTCCCCCTCCCCTGGCGAGCTAGTTGTCGCCCATACTTGAGACTGTGGGTTGAGTGGTGAAGGCGTGGGGCGGGGATGTAACTTGAGACCAATTGCTAAGCGGCTGGACGGCGTTCGCATATGTCGCGCCCTAGAAGAGCAAGGAGAAGGTATTACGACGTCTTCGCCCACGTCTACGATGCCTTTATCAGGCTGCATTCTCGCCGGGATGAAGACGACACTCGGAACTTCCTGGTGGCTGCTGCCGGACTGGAAGACAAGCCCTCTGCCCGTATTCTGGATATCTGTTGCGGCACTGGTTCGGTGATTCTGACCTTTGCCGAGCGATATCACAGGGCCCTCCTGGTGGGCTTCGACTTCTCCCCCGGTATGTTGAGCAAGGCCCGGGAAAGAGACATTGCCAGCCGGGTAATCTTCATAGAGGGCGACGCGGTGGAGCTGCCATTTGCCGATGAAAGCTTTGCTGTTGTGACCTGCTCCCATGCTCTCTATGAGCTGAAGGGTGAGGCTCGAGAAAAGGCTCTATCAGAGATGAGACGGGTGCTGCATCCAGATGGGCTCGCTTTGCTCATGGAACACGAGGTGCCCCGCCATCCCCTCGTCAGGCTCCTTTTCTATGTCAGGTTGTTCTTCATGGGTTCACGTGACGCACGCGAGTTTCTCAAAGGCGGCCTGCAACCTTTCAGAAAGGTCTTTTCCCGGGTTTCTTTGAGTCACTCCCGATCCGGCAAGAGCAAGCTTATAAGCTGTCAGAAATAATTCACCCCATGCACACAGGCAGAGTTCAGTGGAGACCGCAGTCAGGTCTCTTGGGCTTCAAGCCGAACCCTGGTTCTGCCTGGAGCGAGACAGGAGCCCCTATATGATACACCAGAGTGTTATTACTGATTTCTGTCAAAAGGAATACCTGCCCAGAGTGGAATCCTCAGCTTACGTTCATCGCCTTGCAGCCGTCATTGGCCATGTCTTCATCGGCAAGAGGGTCTTCGTCGCGCCCTTTGCATCAGTTCGAGGCGATGAAGGCCAACCGCTCTTTGTGGGAGATGAATCAAACGTCCAGGACGGGGTGATCATCCACGCACTCGAATCGGAGCACAGAGGCCAGCCCATTGAAAAAAACCTTGTAGAGGTCGAAGGCAGGCACTACGCGGTTTACGTGGGGAAAAGGGTCTCTCTGGCCCATCAGGTCCAGGTTCACGGCCCCGCCTGCGTTGGCGACAATACCTTTGTGGGCATGCAAAGCCTTCTGTTCAGGGCAACAGTTGGAAAGAACTGCGTTGTTGAAGCTCGATGCCTCTTGACGGGGGTCGCCGTTGCGGATGGTCGCTACGTTCCCGCAGGGACAGTGGTGAAGGATCAGGCAGATGCAGATAACCTTCCGGTTATCACCGATGACTATCCCCTCAAGCACTTCAACGATGGGGTGGTGCATGTAAACACAAGCCTTGCAGACGGATATTCCAGGCTTGATATACAGTAGGCCCATTCGAAACGGCCATCCGACTCGGCGGCGAGCCAGCACCTCTCTGTTTGAAGCTCCGGGAAAACCTTGCCCTTTGACGGCATTGGTGCTATAGAAAACAGGTTTACCGAGATTCTTCCCCTCCAGAGGAAAACGGATGGCGTACGAAGCGATTATCGGCCTCGAGGTCCATGCTCAGCTGCTCACCGAAAGCAAGATCTTCTGCGGTTGCACCACCAGATTCGGCGATCCTCCCAACACCCACACCTGTCCAGTTTGCCTGGGTATGCCCGGTGTGCTGCCGGTGCTCAATAAAAAGGTAGTGGAGTTCACCATCCGCCTCGCGCTCGCCACCAACTGTCAGATCGCCAACTACAGCCGTTTTGCGCGCAAGAACTACTTCTATCCCGATCTTCCCAAGGGGTACCAGATATCCCAGTACGAGTTGCCCCTGGCCGAGCACGGCTGGATCGACATTGAACTCAACGGTCACACCCGGCGAATCGGCATAACCCGTATCCATATGGAGGAAGACGCCGGCAAACTGGTGCACGATGAGAACAGGCCCATCAGTTACGTGGACTTCAACCGGACGGGGGTGCCCCTCGTTGAAATCGTCAGCAATCCCGATCTGAGAGCACCAGAGGAAGCCTCGGCCTACCTGAAGAAGTTACGTGGTATCCTCCGCTACCTGGGTATCTGCAGCGGCAATATGGAAGAGGGCAGCTTCCGCTGTGATGCCAACATCTCGCTCCGCCCTGAGGGGTCAGAGGGTTTCGGCGTCAAGACCGAACTGAAAAATATGAACTCCTTCCGGTTTGTCCAACGGGCCCTGGAGTACGAGATCAAACGGCAGCGGGCCATCCTCGAACAGGACGGCGAGATTGTCCAGGAAACTCGTTTGTGGGACAGTTCCAAAGGAGTCACCCACGGTATGCGCGGGAAAGAAGAAGCTCACGATTACCGTTATTTCCCGGATCCGGACCTGGTGCCCCTGGTAGTGGATGAGCAGTGGATCGAAGAGGTCCACCGGTCACTACCAGAACTCCCCGATGCCAAGAAGGCCCGTTTTATCAGAGAATACGGGTTGCCCCAATATGACGCCGGCGTGCTCACCGACAGCAAGGAGCTTGCCGAATACTTCGAGGCCTGCGTGGCACGTTTCCCCCGGCCGAAAAAAGTGAGCAACTGGATCATGGGGGAGCTGATCAGGGAATTGAAGCGCGAAGACCATGAAGTGGATCAATGCCCGGTGACCCCGGAGTCTCTGGCCGATCTCCTCAAAATGGTCGAACAGGATGTCATAAGCGGCAAGATTGCCAAGACCGTCTTCGACGAGATGTATGCCACCGGCAAGGCACCCGAGGTGGTGGTACAGGAAAAGGCCCTCGAACAGGTGAGTGACAGGGGTGAAATTGGCCGGATTGTTGACGAGGTGCTCGCCGCCCATCCGAAAGAAGTGGAGCAGTATCGCGCCGGCAAAGAAAAAGTTCTCGGTTTTTTCGTCGGGCAGGTTATGAAGCAGACCCACGGCAAGGCCAATCCCGGCATAGTCAACCAGATTCTCAAGGAAAAACTGGCCGTCTAGGCAGAGTCCATCCGGAAATACCACTATTTTCATAGCCTCAGCTCGGAGTACGGAGCGATTGAAACATTGAGAAATCCAATAAGCGCTTGACCCTGTGGGAGCGGCTTTCCAGCCGCGATACCTTTCCATCGGGCTGGCTGTTAATCGCGGCTGGAAAGCCGCTCCCACAGAAAACTCGAGCCAGCTGAGTTGGATCATAGACCACGGATTTTTGCAACCTGGCACTACATATTGGGGTGCGAAAGTGAGCAGGGAGTAAGAGTTTCATGATCCCGACCATCTCCTGGGTAAACAATACAGTGGTCATGATTGATCAGCGGAAACTTCCCCTCAGGGAGACCTACGTGGTCTGCACCACAATGGCTCAGGTCAGCGCCGCAATCCGCAAGATGGTGATTCGCGGTGCACCCGCCATCGGGGTGGCCGCGGCCATGGGACTCGTCCTGGGTGCCCGCAAGATCAAGACCCGGAATCGCGCCGTGTTTGAACGCCGTTTCCAGGGGCTGTGCGAGCAAATGGCTGAGGCCAGACCTACAGCCAGCAACCTGTTCTGGGCGGTGAGGCGTATGCAGGAAGTCATCCGCAATCACCCACAGGCCGCTGTGGCGGAGCTGCAGGATCTCCTCGCCCAGCAGGCGGATCAAGTGCTTGCAGAAGACCAGGCTATTAACAAGGCAATCGGCCGCCATGGCCAGGTGGTAATACCCGACGGCGCCACCGTGCTTACCCACTGCAATGCCGGGGCTCTGGCTACCGCAGGCTACGGTACAGCCCTGGGGGTGGTGCGCGCCGCCCGGGATCTGGGCAAGCAGGTCCGGGTGCTTGCTGACGAAACCAGGCCCTTCCTCCAGGGGAGCAGGCTCACGGCCTGGGAACTTCAGCAGGACAACATCCCGGTAACCCTGATCACCGACAGCGCCGCCGGCTATCTCATGAACCAGGGACGGGTGCAGCTTGTTGTTGTGGGTGCCGATCGCATTGCGGCCAACGGAGACGTGGCGAACAAGATAGGCACCTATTCTCTGGCTGTACTGGCCAGGGAAAATCGGATACCGTTCTACGTCGCCGCTCCCCTTTCCACCGTGGATCTATCGGTTGCCACCGGGAAGGATATCCCCATCGAGGAACGTGATTCAAAAGAGGTCACCCATACCCTTGGCCGGAGTATCGCCCCGGCAGGGGTGGAGGCTTTGAATCCGGCCTTCGATGTAACCCCTCACCAATATGTTAATGCTATCATTACAGAAAGTGGTCTGGCGCAAAAACCTTACAGGAGGTCGCTGCGCGCCTTGATGCGGGCATAGGCCCGTTGACTGGCGAAGTTCTGCTCCGTCCAATAAAGTACCAGACTCAGGCAGACGGCAGGAGCATTGCACAACTCGCTGATCCCGGTTGTATCAAGATCATGCTGGACGAGGGCTGCTCAATTGAGGGAGCCCGGTAAACTGTGCCCCGGATCCGCCGAATCGTGTTGACAGACATAAGGAGACAAGACCATGGTTGACAAGGCAAAAAAGGTCTGGATGGACGGGGGCTTTGTTGACTGGAACGATGCGAATGTCCATATTCTCACCCATACCCTCCATTACGGCCTCGGCGTTTTTGAGGGCATTCGCCTCTACCAGTGCGAAGACGGCGGTTCTGCGATTTTCCGTCTTCCGGAGCATGTGGAACGCCTCTTTCACTCAGCCCATGCGATGCTTCTGAAAATCCCTTTCAGCCATGACGAGATTACCGGCGCAATTGTCGACACCCTCCGTATCAACGAGCAGAAGGCTGCATACATCAGGCCCATTGTCTTTGTTGGCCACGGGGCCATGGGGCTTCACCCCCAGGACAATCCGGTGCGCGTTGCCATCGTCACCTGGCCGTGGGGCGCTTATCTGGGCGAAGAGGGTCTTACCAAAGGCATCCGCGCCAAGATCTCCTCTTTTCTTCGGCACCACGTCAATATTATGATGACCAAGACGAAAACCTGCGGCAACTACGTGAATTCCATCCTCGCCAAATTAGAGGTCACCGGAGACGGCTACGATGAGGCCATCATGCTGGATACAGAGGGTTATGTGAGCGAGGCCACCGGGGAGAACATTTTCATTGTCCGCAAGGGCGAACTGAAGACACCGCCGCTGACCTCCATTCTCCCGGGGATTACCCGAGATACGGTCATTACCATCGCCCGGGATCTTGGCTTCCTCGTGCAAGAGGAACGCTTTTCCCGGGACGAACTTTACCTCGCAGACGAGGCATTCTTCACCGGCACCGCAGCGGAAATCACCCCTGTTCGCGAGGTAGACCGGCGCACCATTGGTGCGGGCCGGCCGGGTCCCATCACCAGAAAGCTCCAGGAGACCTTTTTCCAGGTGGTCAAAGGCAACAACTCAGCGTATAGCCACTGGCTGACATACCTGTAGAAATATCGGGGGTGGAAACCTCACCACGGGATTTTTCCACCTGGCTTGTCAGCAGACAAGGGGTAGCCATGGAGATCGACGATCTCTACCAGCTCATTCCTGATTTCATCTGTACACCGGGATGTCACGAGTGCTGCCGAAGCTTCGGCGTGCCATCCAGAACCAGGGTCGAGGATAAACGTATCAGAGATTTTCTCCGGAAACACTCCATGCTGCCGGGCGAGGCGCACGGCAACACATGCCCCTATCTCACGGAACAAGGCTGCTCCATCTATCCGGTCCGGCCCCTTATCTGTCGCCTCTACGGCACATCGCCAAGCTATCCTTGCATAGCAGGGGTCAGGCCGCTCAGACTCCTGCACGAAGATGAAGAGGCCGAAATCTTCCACCTGTACCGGGAAAACTTCTTCTGACCGGGGCAAAGGCTGTTCATTCCAGCCGGTAGTAAGGCTCATCTCCCGCCCTACCGATCAACAACAACTGGCCCCCGCATACTGAACACACGTGGAAGCTGCTCACGAGTTTCTGCTCATTATTGGCGGCATCTTCCAGCGAAATTTCATCTGCTGGAAGGTAAAAGCACATTCCACATTCCTGGCACATACATTCCATCTCGTCGCTCATGGATGCTCCTCGTCCTGGGTAATGAGCAAAGTCAGTCAAGCAAAGTCAGTCGTCCGTTGTCAGTAGTCCGTTGCACCAATGTTTTCATAGCTTCAGCTCAGAGATCAGCCGCTCCCACAGGGTCAAACGCAACGGACACTACTGATTGTCAGTCGTCCGTTGTATGACGATTTTCACTGACCTAGCGACAGACAATCACTGTCCGCCCTTGCAGCTATCGCCGGTAATACTCCATGGCTTCGGGGATGAGCTCCCGCAAACGCTCGATGCGATCCTCATCAGCGGGATGGGTGGACAGAAAGATTGGAGGTTTTTTGTCCTTTTTCTTTGCCATCAGGCGCTCGAAAAACCTGGGCGCCTCCCTCGGGTTGTAACCGGCCCTGGCCATGAGCATCAGGCCGATGTAATCCGCCTCCATCTCCTGGGCCCGGCTGAAAGGGAGCAGGACCCCCACGTTAACCAGCACTCCATAGGCCTGGTTGATTGCGTAGACAGCAGCCGGACTCTGGCTGCCAATGGCCATGTACAGGCCTTCCCGACCGAGCATAGCAAGAAGCTGCTGGGTCAGTCGCTCTCCTCCATGCCGGGCGATGACATGGCCCACCTCATGGCCGAGAACAAAGGCCAGACCCGCCTCATTGCCGGTGTAGGGGAGAAGCCCTGTATACACTGCCACCTTGCCGCCCGGCAGGGCGAAGGCATTGGCAGTTTCATCGTCGTCGATCACGTTGATTTCCCAGTTATAATCGGGCCGGTCCGTCGCCTCGGCGATGCGTCCTCCGACTTCGTTCACCATGGCAGTGACCTCGGGATCCTGGCTCAACTGGACTTTGGTGAGAATCTCCCGGTAGGCCTTGAGCCCCAGCGCAATTTCCTGGCTCTCCGGCACGAGCATCAGTTGGGTTCGTCCGGTAACAGGAGCGGTGGCACAGGCCCATAGGGTAAAGAGCATCAAGGCCAGTGCGGCCATCTTCTTCTGAGCCAGCGGCTTCAGCTCACTCATTGTTTTCCTGCTGCGCAACAGAAAGTTTCTTTACGGCTTATGAAGCACGCAGAAAGCGTGAAAACAGTGGACTTTGCACCCGGATGTCTTATCATTATTATATACGAAGAGGATCGTATGCGGAAGCGGATGGAAAGGCCCGGGAATTCTAGAACTTGTTCCCGGATACCGGTATCGGTAGGTGCATACATCCCAACACCCAGGAGGTTCATTGATGGGTAAAAAACCGGATCGTTCCTCGTCGGGGGATAAAAACGTCCTCGACAGGCTGAAGTCTTCCTTTGATTCCATACCGCCCAAGGGTGACCCCGGACGGCGGAAGTTTCACTTCTCCATCTGGTACTTCCTGCTGGCACTTTTCGCCTTTTCTCTCATCCACGACTACTTCCTCGCCAGTCAGGTCAATAC
>JBKHJD010000070.1:0-9119 GCA_046538315.1 Syntrophobacteria bacterium | reverse complement strand
TACAAAACGTGTTTCTCAAAACCGGCAGCCGAGTGCGAAAAAATCCGGTAGCAGAGACAAAAGAAAGCCTATTTACGGAAATGGGGGTAATCGGTTAATGGAAGAAAAAGAACAACACTACCAGGAACAGTCTGGAGAGATGGCGGAAGAGTCAGAGATTCAGAGGGAGAAAACCGAGGCCACTGAAGAGATGGAGAGCCAGGAAGAGCAAACAGAGGCCATGACCCAAGCAGAGGGTCAGGAACAGGTACCTGACGAACGATCTTTTCAGGAACTCTACGAAGAAAGCCTCAAGAGTATCAAGGAGGGGGAGGTTGTCCCTGGCACGATCATCCAGATAAACGAGGATCATGTGATGGTGGATATCGGCTACAAGTCAGAGGGCCAGATCAACATCTCCGAATTCCAGGATGAAAAGGGTAACGTAAACGTTACGGTTGGTGACAGGGTTGATGTTCTCCTCGAACGTCGCGAGGACGAAAACGGTGAAATCGTCCTTTCCAAAGAGAAAGCCGCCAAGATCAGAGTCTGGGACGAGATCAGCAGGATCTACAACGAGGACGGTGTCATCGATGGTCGAATCGTCTCCAAGGTCAAGGGGGGGCTTTCGGTGGACATCGGTGTACAGGCCTTTCTCCCGGGTTCACAGGTGGATCTCCGGCCTGTTCGCAATCTAGACAGTCTCATTGGCCAGCAATTTCAGTTCAAGATTTTGAAATACAATAAAAAGAGGCGTAACGTAGTACTCTCTCGCCGGGTGCTTCTGGAGAAGGAACGAGAAGCTCTCAAGGCCGAGACCCTGAAGAAGCTGGAGGAAGGCAAGGTACTGGAGGGCATTGTAAAAAATATCACCGAGTACGGCGTCTTTGTGGATCTTGGGGGAATAGACGGTCTGCTCCACATCACGGATATGAGCTGGGGGCGGGTTGGACATCCATCGGAGATGTGTTCCATCGGGGATCATCTCAACGTCATGGTGCTCAATTTTGATCCTGAAAAAGAACGTGTTTCACTCGGCCTGAAACAGTTGAGCGAAGACCCGTGGAATACAGTGGATGAACGTTATCCGGAAGGCAGCAGAGTGAAGGGACGCGTTGTCAGTCTTACCGACTACGGCGCCTTTGTGGAGCTGGAACCAGGCGTCGAAGGGTTGATCCATGTATCCGAGATGTCCTGGACAGCAAAGGTCCGCCATCCATCCAAAATCGTTTCCGTCGGTGACATCACCGATGCGGTAGTGCTCAACCTGAACAAAGACAACAAGCGAATCAGTCTCGGTATGAAGCAGGTGGAGCCCAATCCGTGGGATGTCATCGGTGAGAAGTATCCGGTGGGCACCACCATCCAGGGCAAGATCAAGAACATTACCGATTTCGGCCTGTTTATCGGCATTGACGAGGGTATCGACGGTCTGGTGCACATCTCTGATCTCTCGTGGACCAAACGGATCAAACACCCCTCGGAATTTTACAAAAAGGGTCAGGAAATCCAGGCCATCGTCCTGAACATTGACAAAGAAAATGAACGATTCTCGCTGGGGGTGAAACAACTGACCGCCGATCCCTGGGAAGAGATCCCGCAACGGTACCCGGTGGGAAGTACAGTTGTCGGCACGGTAACAAATGTCACCGACTTCGGTCTGTTTGTTGAAATCGAAGAGGGAATCGAAGGCCTGGTGCACGTCTCGGAAATCAGCAAAGAAAAGATCAAGACCCCTGTGGGACTCTTTACAGAAGGCCAGGAGGTAAATGCCAGGGTTGTCAATATCGGCAAGGAAGAGCGCAAGATCGGGCTCTCCATCAAGAGGCTGGAAGAACAGGAGGAAAAAGACAGCTACCACGAGTACATGAACAGTGCCAGGGCGGCTACCTCCAACCTGGGCCAGCTGCTCAAAGAAGAGCTGGAAGGGCGCTCCGATAACCTTCTGGGCGGGGACGACAAGGAATAATCCAAGCAAACAGGGGGGTGTTGCTGAGGTGCGTAAGCGTTCCGTTTTTCTGGCGGGGAGCGTGGTATTCGTAATCCTCGCCGTTCTCCTTGGCAGCATTGCCTGGTTTTCACACCTGCGCGGCAGCAAGGCAAGTCTGGTTTTCGGCGAAAAGGTGGCAGTGCTGGAAATCAAGGGCATTATCGGCGACGCCCAGCCCATTATGACAAAGCTTGCCCGCTTCACCAGGGATGCCTCGGTGAAAGCCGTGGTACTGAGGATCGAGTCCCCGGGGGGCGGGGTGAGCCCCTCCCAGGAACTTTACAAGGAAATACGTCGCGCCGGCCGCCAGAAGCCAGTCGTGGTCTCCATGGGGTCAGTAGCGGCCTCCGGCGGGTATTACATAGCCTCGGCAGCCCGAAAGATTTATGCCAACCCCGGCACCATTACCGGAAGCATCGGGGTGATTCTCAAATTCACCAACCTCGAGGAGCTTTTCGAGAAGGTGGGCTTCCAGGTAGAGATCATAAAGAGCGGTGTCTACAAGGATGTGGGCAACCCGGCACGCAAGATGACCCCCCGGGAGCGAGCCCACCTGCAACAAATGATCGACAACATCCATCAGCAGTTCGTCCGGGATGTGGCCCGGGCACGGCGTTTGCCGATAGAGGAAGTCCGCAAGATTGCCGACGGTCGTATCTGTGCGGGGGAACAGGCCAAGGAATTGGGGCTGGTGGATGAGTTGGGCAACCTCAAGGACGCCATCGACGCCGCTGCCGAAATGGCTGCCATCAAGGGAGAACCAAAGGTAATCTACCCCGACAGGGAAAAACGCTCGCTGGTTGACTACCTTCTCAACCGGGCCGCTGACAACCTTGTGGGTCACCTGCAAGACACCCTGGGGATCCTGCTGTTCTACCCCCTGCCCAACGGGCCTGCCGTATCCTGAAAACCCGGCAACTAAAACCTGCAAGGATCTCACCCTGCGGGAATCTCGCCGTCTCGGCTCCCTCTTTCACACCCAGCCTGGGAAACGTGGCGCGGCTCTAGAGGAATAGAGTCACATCTCCCTGACCTTCACGGATAACATCCGGAGTGTCGTCGATAAGCGAGACCACACTGGAGGGCTTCGAAACGATAGAGCCTCCATCAATAATGAGATCCAGGGCATGCCCCAGTCGATCTTCAATCTCAACCGCAGACTCCAACACGATCCCATCCGGGCCGGTGGCGCTGGTGCTGATTACAGGATTGCCGAGCTCCCTGACAATGGCCAGGCAGATAGCATGATCGGGTACCCGGATTCCCACCGTCTTGCGCCTGGTCAGCATGATCTTGGGCACCAGGCGGGAGCCCTCCAGGATGAAGGTATATGGCCCGGGAAGCAGCCGCTTCATGGTCTTGTAGGCATAGGTGGTGACCTGAGCGTACTGGCTGATGTTCTTGAGGTCCGAGCAGATAAAACTGAAGGGTTTATGCTTCGGCCGGCGCTTTAACTGATAGACCCGCTCGATGGCGTTCTTGTTGAAAATGTCGCAACCGATTCCATAGAAGGTATCGGTGGGATAGGAGACAACTCCTCCATTGCGCAGGATTTCCATTGCCCGGCGGATGAGACGCTTTTGCGGATTTTGGGGATTGATTTCCAGGATCATGAGGTCACCTCTCGGAGCTACGGGGTTAGCAGGGTCTCCATGAAATGTTATTTTCGCAAAACGCACCGCGAAGTACAAGGCTTGTAGCAGCGAGATTCCCTGAAACAGGGGAAGTTCAAACCTCAACGTCGCTTTCAAGGAATGTGGTGCTGGCTGGGCAACGGAGCCGTTTTGACCAGGCTGGATCGATCGCGGCGAGCCAGCGCTGTACCGCCTTTCCCAGTTCGGCGTAATAGACCTCGGATGAACCGAAAAATCTGCGGCCGAACCAGTAGTTGATCTCCCCCAGGAGCGGTTGAAAGGAGGGGTCATCTTCATCGAACATCAGATCAATGCCGGCAAGGTTGGCACCCGTCTTCCGGCAAAACCAGCGGACCGTCTCCTCCGCCTTTTGCCGCAGATGAGGATCCGAGTACGGATCGATGACAGCATCTCTGCTCAGATTGGTGCGAAACTCGCCGGGATTCTTCTGCTTCCGCCAGTAGCTAAAGAGTTTATCATAGAGGACCACAACCCGCAGGTCACGGCCGCCGTGATTGATCCACTGCTGTGTTACGAACCCTCGCAGTCCACTGCGTTCCATGGCCCTGAGCTCCTCAAGCACGGCCTCGAGCTCCCGGCGGTTACAGATCTTGAACACCATCCGTCCCTCGCCGCCAAAGTTTCCTTTCAGCACGAAGGGCAGGGGAAAGGGGAAACCGTCCTCTTCGGGAGGGAAGTACCGGTGATAGTGGGCGACGCTGGAAAATAGAAAAGATCTGGGATGAGCTGTCCCAAGGGCGCGGAGCAGGAGCACATCACCCATCTTGCCAGGGTACTGAAACCTGATATCGTAGTTGGGGAACACCCAGCGGCAATGATGCCGGCAGAGCCGGTAGAGATCCTCTCGCACCCCTTGCGGGAGAATAACGGCATCGGCCCGTTCGATCAACGATTTCTCCTGGGGGCCCGCGGGCCTCCCGGCAACAATACGGTTGACATCTGCTTTGATGCAGGGATGAAATGAGACTATCATGTATCGTTCCGTGGTACAGACACTACCCATTCCTCGTTACCACGATTGGCTGCAGACAGCAATGCCGGGAATCGCCAAAGCGGGATTTGAAACTCCTCGGCCGAGCAAGGACAAGCTTCGCAGAAACGACGGCAGGCTATCACCGTGGCCATGAACGTTCCAGGAAACCCACAGGCCACTGACTACTGACAACGGACAAAGGGCCATTTCAGTTCCGTGAAAAAAGACCCGGATATTCCAGTTCGACTCATTGTCACCACCCCGGCAGGGGATGTACCGGTGAGGGGGGAGGCCGGGCGGCAGAGTGTGCCTGCCGGACCCCCAGGGACGCAATCGGACGGCGAGGTGAGGTATGCCCCGTACCTCGAGGCCGTGCGGCGATTCATCTTTAGAGGTTCGTGCCGGCACATCCTATCGGCCTTGAGTATCCGTCTGGGCCGAAATGTGGATCTCGGGGAAATCCAGGGCGTGGAGATCCGTACCGAAAAACATGGGTACAGCTACCAGGTAGCCCGGGTTGATGTGAGCGTTTCAGGTGAGACCGTTTCCTTCGTGGTCAACGCGGCAGTGAGCCAAAAGGCGAAGTGCCTCCTGCAAAAAGAATTTCGCCTGCTCCAGAGGCTGCACCGCAGGTTCAACCTGCCTTACCTGCCGGCGGTATTTTACATGGGCTCGGAACCCTATCAGGAGCCCGGCGAACCGGTACGGCGGCTTGCCATGTTCGTGGGTGAATGGTTCAGGGATTTCCACGAGTTTCACCTGCATCGCGACCATACGACCAGCGCCACACGAACGCTCTTGTGGGATATGGGAGCCGGCTACCGCTATCTCAGCGAAAGCCAGTGTGCGGCGCTGTATCGCCAGAGCGCAAACATTCTCACCCTCTACTATGACTGGAACACCTTTCGGCACATCTATCCCTGGCATCATGCTGCAGGGGATTTTGTGGTCAGGCAAGAGCAGGAAAGGGTGGAGCTCCGCTTGATCACGGTGCGGGACTACGTCCCTGTGGTTTCCTACACATCCAGAAAAGCGGCGGCAAAACGTCTGGCACTTGTTCTCTTTTTCCTGCACCTTACAGTGCAAATGCGCCTCGATCGCCTGGACGGCGTAGGAGAGGTGGTCTGGGCCCCGGATTTCTGCCTCCACGGGGCAGTAGCGGGTTTTTTTCAAGGACTCGCGGCCCCGAGCAGAAGGGACCGAAAACAGATTCCCACCCCCCTCGAGTTTCTGGAGCTTCTGCGCACATTTACCCGACAAGACTGGGTGGACCTGTTCGTGGAATTTCTTGACACCT
This sequence comes from Syntrophobacteria bacterium, assembly GCA_046538315.1. Lineage (GTDB taxonomy): Bacteria > Desulfobacterota > Syntrophobacteria > BM002 > BM002 > JBKHJD01. Next base: position 3,225 of record JBKHJD010000070.1, on the reverse strand, counting down.
TTCCATTGTCCCGGCAGGAGCTGGCTCTGGTATCGGAACATGGGGAAGCCCACCTCGGGGAACTCCAGAGGCTCTTCGCATCCTTAAGCCTGCATGAAAGCACGGGCTCGCCACCAGCTTAATGAAAAAGATAAAGCCGCAGCCTGTGGGTAGCGGCCGAAGGAAGGCCGAGGTGGTAGGGGACCCGGTGTCCTGATGCCCGAGGTTGGGTGTATGGTTGGGAAATATAAAAGTTTACATAATATATATTATCAGACCTTAGGCCTGCCGTGCTGAAGCTCCCAGAGTTTTCCTCACAACTCAGCCTCCACCGATTTACAGCCCACTGAAAAGGGGCCTGACGCTGAGCGTCGGGCCCCCAGAAATACACGTTCCCTTTTTCATTTCTTTCATTCTGCCCCGGCGGCTGATATCCGCATCCAGCCGTCAAAGCCAGTTGTCACTCCTTGACCTGGCCCACATAACCATGCGGTTACACCAACACGGGGAGGAACTTTTCATGCACACCGGTTTATTGTTACTAGACGCACCCAGTAGGTTTGGGCAGTCCGGCCATCTTGCAGGCGCCCTTGCCCGGTCCAGAGGGAAAGAGCTCGTAGATGTACTTGAGTTTGAAGCCGGTCACTTTGGTGAGAATCCGCACCATGGGCGCAATACCGTGCTTCTCGTAGTAGTCCTGCAGCATGTGGACGACTTTCCAGTGCTCCTCCGTCAGCTCCTCAATACCCTCGACAGTTTTCACGTGATCAACCCATTCGGGGCACCAGTTTTCGTAAGCATCAATGAAACCATCTTCATCAACCGTAAATGTCTTACCCTTGTGCTCAACTGTTGCCATGAAATTCACCTCCTGAAATTTTGTTATCGGAGCCCGTCGCCAACACCGATGGTACTCCGGGCATCCATATACCTTTTCTTGCTTTCAGGATCTATCCTTGATTCCAGCTGATACGCCAGAGCCGTTCGCACCAAGCCTTCGGCCCACTCCGATGAGCCGACCGCATGGAGGTGCGAGTAGGTAGCCAGGACGTTTTTATAGCATACTCCGTCCATTTCGTCCAGGACGCCTTTTCCCCTCCTCACCGCGAAAGCAAGAGAAATTCCGGCTCGATCACACCGAGCAACCCTGGAGTAATGGAATTCGTGGCCTTTCAAAACGGTTCCCACCGGATAGAAAGGATTGACTTCAACCACTTCCAGCCTGGTGTAGCCATGTCCCTGAGGCTGTTTCCTGATCTCGAAATCAATCGGCAGGACCTGCGCCATCGGGTAGGTGCGGCCTTCGGTGTACAGGCTCCGCCCCAGGTACATGAGGCCGCCGCATTCAGCATAAACCGGCAGTCCTGCTTCGACGGCCAACCTGAGAGACTCACGGAACCGACTGTTGGCAGTCAATTGCTCGGCATGGGTTTCCGGGAAGCCACCTCCGATGTACAGAGCATCCAGAGGAGGAAGCGCCCTGTCATGCAAGGCGCTCAATAGCACCAGCCTGGCTCCTCGGTCCTCGAGCGCCTCGAGATTCTCCGGGTAGTAAAATTGAAAGGCAGAATCTCTGATGACTCCGACAACCGGTTGGCGATAGGCCTTGCTTACCGTTCGACTGGAGCGAGCTGAATGCAAGCGCAGAGGCGGGGCCTCCTCGGCCACACCAATTACCCTTCCCAGATCCACGTGTTTTTCTACCACCCGGATCCTGGCCAGAACGGCCTCGCGGGCTTCAGGATGCTCCATTGCGGTTACCAGACCCATGTGTCTTTCCGGAAACGGATCTTTCTTCAGCCTGGGAATGGCGCCCAGCACCGGAACCTGGCAGTACCGTTCAATGCTGGTCCGAAGCATTTCCTCATGCCGTGGTCCCGCAACCCAGTTCAGGATGATGCCCTGGATCCGCACACCCGGGTCAAGACGTTGGCAACCGAGGACCAGAGCTGCGCAGGTACGGGTGATTTTGGTGGCATCCACCACCAGGAGAACCGGTGCCTGCAGGAATTTCGCCACTTCGGCGGTACTGCACGAGCCTGCCACGTCCATGCCGTCGAAGAGACCGCGGTTTCCTTCTATCACCGCACCCTGGGCGTCCAGGGTATGCCGGCAGAAAGAATCGAGGATCTGCTCCCTCGTCATGATAAAGGGATCCAGATTGTAGCAAGGCTCGCCGGCAGCAAGCGACAGCCAGCCTGCATCGATATAATCCGGACCCTTCTTGAAGGGGACGATCCTGTCTGCCCGCTGCCGCCACGCGGCGACCAGCCCCAGCGAAAGCGTAGTTTTTCCAGACCCCCCGCGCAATGCGGCGATCACTATACGCGGCCGCGTGTTATCCATACCTTTCCAGCACCGCCGTCCTTTCTCGCCGTGGAAAACCGGGAATTCGCTCTCCGAGGCCTCGGCACTCATCCGCCTGCCTGCACCAGGACTCCAGTTCGGTTACCTCGGGTAAACATCCCCGAACAGTCCGCCGTTGATCCGTTCATGCCTGCCTGTGTCGCCAAGGCTTCACCACTTCAACAGGGACTTCTGTTTTCCAAGTGCCGCTCCATCTTCCCTCTTGCACCTCATATCCACATATTCTCTTTGCCCGGCGATTGTACTTCAATCCGACCGGGGGCAAGTCTCACCCCCTCTCTTCATGCCTTGACTATTCTATCGAACAAGTTACACGGGCGTGCACCTTTTCTATACACAGTCTGGCTGATCGGTGATTAATTATCACGATAGATAAGACGGGACAGGATATTCGTGAATCAATTCACTCAGTAAGTTACCTGCCTGTATAAACCGTTCCACCCGTTTTGTCAATCAAAATAATAAAATCAGGAAAATAACAGTCAAGGGGATCCGCATGCTCTGTGGAACACGGTTCCCGTCGAGAAATTGATCCCGCTGAAGCAGGACTGAAGCAGAACAGTGCCACCTTTGCCGGGATTCGACTGTACTGTTAAGAAATGATCCCAAATGTATGGGCTCCGTTCGTTAACCCCGCAATCCCGCTCTATGACAGAGACAGGGAATGTAGATGCCCTTCTGGAATAGAAATTCAACAGGGCTCAGCGGTTCAGTTCAGGAGACACGGAATCCGGAGTGCAGCTCCCTTGCTTTCACGCAACTGCGCCCTGCCCCCGGCGTGAAATCAATTTTGGCGACAGAGGATTCCTCCCTCCCGACTGCGAATATCCTCCGGCTGTTAATGGGCAAAGTCGGATAAGATAACAGACTCACGCGTAG
>JBKHJD010000069.1:0-9199 GCA_046538315.1 Syntrophobacteria bacterium | reverse complement strand
CGGATCATAGTGCGGGGTCCGCCGTCCCGGCTGCTTGTCCAATCCTTGTACATCACCACAGTGCCCAGTTTGTCCAACTGTCCCAGCCGGGCCATTCGTTCGTAAATCAGGTGCCAGGCGCAGTCCGTCTCCGGATTGATCTCGCACTTGCCTCCGGAGGAACCGCCGCAGGGCCCGTTCATCAGGCTCTTTGCGCACCGGGCAATAGGGCAGATACCGCCAAACTCGTGAATCAGACAGTTCCCGCAACCCTGGCAAAATTCAGCCCAGACACCGTGTTCCAGAGCGCCGCCCATAAAACAGGTGTTGAGGGCAGGCAAAACCACCTGGTCCTCAAAGGTCTTGGCGATAAACTGCGGGCCAACACTGCAGGCCATTGAGAGGATGGCCTCGTAGCGGTTGTTCTTGATGGGTTCCTCCAGTTGGGCAATGTACTCCGGATCGCATTGCCTTTCCAGCGTCATCTCGTCGATCTCGATTTCCCGGTTTTCTTTTTTCCGGGCGATACGAAGGGCTGAGGCCAGTATGCCCACTTCCTTTTCACCCCCGGCATTGCACACGGTCACACAGCCCTTACATCCCACCAGGAGGATCTTGGTAAAAGGATCCGTCATCTGGAGGAGTTCCTCAATGGGCTTTCTCTCCGCAACAATCATGAAACCTTACCTCCTTGTTAAAGCCCGCCCCTGCAGGCCAGCACCTGCTCAAACGACTGGCTCCGCTGTTATTCTGGGCTTTACCCCTTCCCTATCTCAAGGGGCTGGGACCCATCTCCTTGAGCTTTTCCGTCATCTGCTGGCCGGCCTCGGCAAAGCCCTGGCCTCGGCCGGCGGACAACTGAAAAAGCTCCACCCTTTCAGGTTCAATTCCTAGCTGTTGCAGCATCTCTTTGACCAGGTTCACCTTTTTCCTGGCCTTCTGAATGCCGCTTTTGAATTGACAGCTATCTTCCTGACAGCCCGCGACGTACACACCATCGGCACCATTTTCAATTGCTTTGAGCAAATGGAGCATGTCCAATCTCCCGGTGCAGGGAATCTGGATGATCCTGACGTTGGCCGGCAGGCGAAGACCCATGTTGTTGGCTACCTCGGCTGCTGCTGATGCGCAATTTGTACAGCTGAATGCCACGATCTGAGGCTCGAATGTTGTCATGTCACCTCTCCTTGGTCCGATGGAATATATATGCCCGACAGACAGGGCACCTCAGTAGGTCAATCCCTTCTCGAACCGCAGCCCTGGTCCTTCCATTCCATACATTCGATGACGAATGTATTCCCTCAAAACTCGGTATTGAAGGATCGTTGGTAAAGTATAGTGTCTGCGTGAATCGTCCCAGGGTATTTGCGGCTTGAACTACTTAGCTTTGGCCCCGGGCGAACAGGACGCCAAGCTTTGCCAACATCTGCTCATCGGTGTAACTCGCCAGGCTGATCGCTTTACCGGGACATTCAGAGACACACATGCCGCAGCCCTGGCAGAGACCCGGGTCAATATGGGCCGCACCTTGGCTGCTATCTATGTACGGCACCTGGAAAGGACAGGTCCGAACGCAGGTGCAGCAAACCGCGCACTTGTCGGGGTCAACCTCGGCGACTACTCCCCCAACCTGAAGTACGTCCTTGGAGAGAAGCCCCATGGCTCGGCCGGCCGCAGCCCGGGCCTCGGCTATGCTCTCTTCTGTTGATTTGGGCCCGAGGGCGAGACCGGCGAGAAACACCCCTTCGGTCTCGCTATCCACCGGTTTCATCTTGGCCGGCGATTCTGCAAAAAAGCCGTCGGCGCCGAGAGACAACTTGAACAGGCTCGCCAGCTTTTCTGAAGCGCGGCTCTCGATGGCGGTTTGCAGGGAGATAAAATCAGGTGAAACGGTAACGGGCCTTCCGAGAATGTGATCCATGACCGTAACCTCGAGGTCCCCGTCACCGGTCTCCTTCACCACCGGCTTGTTCTCGAGGGAGTAGCGGATGAAGATAATGCCCTTTTCGCGAGCCTCCTTGTAGAGCTCTTCGATCATCCCGAAGGTTCGCATCTCCCGGTAGAGCACGTAGATCTCCATCTCCGGGTTCTTGGCCTTGAGGTCAAGGGCGGTCCGCACGGCATATGCGCAACAGATCCTGCTGCAATACGTTCTCTGGGGCTCACGGGAACCCACGCACTGAATAAAGACGGCACATTTGGCCTGTTCGATGGCAGCAGGCTCGGTCTCGAGCTTCTCGTTGAGGTCAACCCAGCGGAACACTCTGGGGTGCTTGCCAAACAGGTACTCCTCAGGTTCGATGGTACCGCCCCCCACCGCCAGTATGGCTGCACCGTGTTCGATCTCGTGCGTGTTGCCGTTCTGTCGGAGGCTGCTCACGAACTGGCCGGCGAAACCTTTGACCGAGGCCACCTCGGTTCCGGTCAACACGTTGATCTTGTCGCTCTCTCCGACCCTCTGGATCAGTTGGTTCAAATATGCGGCCACAGGATTGCCCTGCCAGGTAGCCCTCACCTTGCGGGCATGGCCGCCCAGCTGCCCGGCTTTCTCCACGACTGTCACCGGGAAGCCCTGGCTGGCAAGGGCCAGGGCGCTTTCCAATCCGGCCATCCCTCCGCCCACCACGAGGGCAGATTTGTTCACCTTCACCTCGCGTTCGGGCAGCGGCTCCAGCAGGGCAGCTCGAGCCACGCCCGTGCGAACCAGATCCTGAAGCCGCGTCAGCTCTCCGTCCTCATCTCCCAACCCGCACAGATCAATGAAGTCATAGAGATATCTGTTGAGCCCTGCTCGGCGAAGCGCCTCTTCCACCTGCTTCTTGTGAATGACAGGGCTGCAACTGGCAAATACCAGCCTGTTGATGCCCTTCTCAGTGATCCGTTTGGAGAGCTCCTCGAAAGCAGCACCATTGCCACCATCCAGCCGCTCTACCGCAGTTACCCCGGCGAGACCGCCTGCGTAACTCGCAAGCTCATCCAGCAGAGAGCCGATTCGTTCTTTGCTGGCAGGGCAGAGATAGAAGACCACCCCCACCTGGGAAACTTTACCTTCAAGGTCCTTGAGCGGGGGGTAGTCGCTTTTGGCCTTAAAAGCAGGCGGCTTGAGAGCGGACACCGAAGAGGCAGCCGCAGCACTGGCCTGGATCAGTGAGAGGTTGATCTCTTGCGGTCCCGCCAGAGCCCCACATACGAAGATACCCGGCACAGAGGTTGCCACAGGTTCAAAGGGCTTTGTCTGGACAAACCGGTTCTCGTTCAGGGTGATTCCCAGTTTTTCGGCCAATGCCCGGCTGTCGCGGGAGGGCTGCAAGCCCACGGAAAGTACTGCCATGTCGAAGGTTTCCTCATGCATTTCACCCCGGTCGTCAGCGAACCGTATGTTGAGATCATCGCTTCCCGGTACCGGGTCGACGGTGTGTACTCTTGATCGTACCAGCCGAACCTGCATCTCCCAGGCGCGATTGTAGTACTCCTCGAACCCTTTGCCATGGGCGCGGAGATCCATAAAAAATACGGCCGTGTCGGTATCTGGTCGATGTTCCTTGACATTCATCGCTTCCTTCAGCGCATACATACAGCATACGGAGGAACAGTAAGGAGCATCACAGGCGTTGATATCCCGGGATCCCACGCACTGGAGCCAGGCAATACGCTCCGGTTCCTTGTTGTCGGAAGGCCTCCTGAGCACACCGCGGTTTGGCCCGTCGGGTTTTTGCAGGCCTTCAAATTCTACACTGGTCACCACATTGGCCAGGTTGCTGTACGCATACGTATCGTAGATGCTGGGATCGAAAGGCTCGATCCCTGCAGCCACAATTACGGCCCCCACCTCCAGCTGATGGGCCTCACCCCGGCTGGTGATCTCCGCCTTGAAGCCGCCCCTGTCTCCAGAGAAAGTCTCCAGCGCTGCCCCGGTGAAGACCTGAATGTTGGGATGCTGGAGGCAATCGGCAACGCGATTGTTCAATTTGCAGCAATTACACAGCGGGTAAATGCGGTGCAACTGCGGCATAAGACCGCCGAGGCCTTCTGACTTTTCAATGAGGTACACCCCATATCCGGCCTCAGCCAGATCGAGTGCGGCATGGATGCCGGCGACACCGCCACCCACCACCATGACACAATCCACCGGCCCGTTTGCAGGCCAGGCCTTTGCAGCGCTCATAAGACACACTCCTCTTTCGGATGGGACTTGGGATACGGTTTTACGATCACCACAAGCTCATCGCAGCAATTGCGCCAAGCAGCCGGAAGCCGGGCCCAAGCAGGTATCTTGTGGTGAAATGTTTCACTAAGAGACTTCTAGATAAAGACATGCTGTATCGTAACTTGATTTCCGAAGCGTGGAAAAGCGTGGCGCACCACGGTGCGGAAGCATATCCTCGCCTACGAGGCGCTACGGTGTGCCGCCGATCTTCGCCGGGCTTGCGGCTTGCTTCGATTACCCGGAATCTTTACCGAATGGAGCTACTCTGTTCAGACTTCGTCAAGTGGTCGAGTCGTTTAATCGTTAAATGGTTGAAAATATACATCTATTGGTCTTTAGCAAAAGAATTGGACACTCGTTACTTTATTCATTATAATTTACTAAAATGATCCTTGTAATTTTCCCACTTGACGATTTTCTGCCCAACGATTTGACGATCTCTGCTGTTTGATCCATCTATAGATAATTCGCCAGGGCCTGTCAAGGAGAAAGCTCCGGTGGCTCATGGTAAGGTCCCGGAATCGCTCCTCTCCAGGCCGATTCCGCCTGTCCGGTCCCTGATCTCTCAGATACGCTACTGTAAACAGGCCCGGGCGCTGGGACACGTCTCCTAGAGCTTGGAGTGCACCCTGGCCGCCTGAACTGTATTTTTCATCAGCATGGTAATCGTCATGGGGCCAACGCCTCCCGGCACCGGGGTAATGGCGGAGGCCACCTCAACGGCCTCGTCAAAGGCCACGTCCCCCTTGAGGATGCGCTTGCCCTCTGGCGTACGACCCACTTCATTTACACCCACATCAATGACCACCGCTCCGGGCTTGATCATGTCGCCTTTGACATACTCGGTAACCCCCGCAGCGACAATGACAATATCAGCGCGTTTGGTGTGGAAGGCAACATCTTTGGTGCGCGTATGCACCACGGTCACTGTGGCATTCGCCCCGGGGCCCTTCTGCATGAGCAGGGCAGCGATCGGTTTGCCCACAATGTTGGAACGTCCCACCACTACCACTTCGGCACCTTCAACGGGGGATCCGGAGCGCATCAGCAACTCCTGGATACCGAAGGGAGTGCAGGGTTTGTAGTAAGGATTTCCGATAAGGAGCCTCCCCACGTTGGTCGGGTGAAACCCGTCCACGTCCTTGTCCGGATCGATGGCCAGGAGAATCTTCTGATCGTCTATGCCTTTCGGCAGGGGAAGCTGCACCAGGATCCCGTGAATTTCGGGAGCCCTGTTGTACTTGTCAATCAAACCCAGGAGATCCGCCTCACTGATGGTTGCGGGCTGATTGTCCTGGATCGAGTGAAAACCAAGTTCGTGAGAGGTTTTCTGCTTGGCGCGTACGTAACTCTGGGAAGCAGGGTCTTCACCTACGAGAATGGTGACCAGACCCGGGACAACACCGTGCTTCTCCTTCATCTCCTCGACTTCTTTCTTCAAGTCCTCGCGGATCTCTTTGGCAACTTCTGCGCCTTTGAGTAGTTTTGCAGCCATATCCTCCTCCTTCAAAAACAGGCAAGGCAGGGCCGTATCGCCCTGCCTGCCAGCTTCCTGTCGGCCTCTGGAACTGCCCAAAAGTTCCCAGGCCCTATACCTGTCATTACCTGCCTTGTGGACCGTTTCCCGCAAGGGGTAGCTATCTCACGCAGCCCTCCCTAGAACAATCCCGAGACCTTGCCGGTGTTCACATCCACATCCACTTTGCGGAAGGCTGGATTGGAGCAGGTTCCCGGCATGAGGCTGATGGCGCCAGCGCACGGGCAGAGAAATTTCGCACCGGAGTAAATCAACACATCGCGAATGGGAAGAGTCCAGCCCTTGGGCACACCCTTCACCGCCGGATCATGGGTGAGGGACAGGTGGGTCTTCACCATCATGGTGGTGTAATCGTCATAGCTCTTGTCAGTCTCCAGGTACTTGGCCTTGGTCTCGGCCTCGGGAGTCCAGGCCACACCGTCGGCGCCGTACACATTCTTGGCGATGGTTTCTACCCGGTCACGGAGCTTCATCTCGGTCGGATAGAGGAACTTGAATTCCGGCTTTTCCTCAGCGGCTTCCTTCACAGCGTCCGCCAGCTCCTGGGCGCCGTCGCCGCCGTCGGCCCAGTGGGTGGAGACAGCACAGCGGGCTCCCGCATCTTCGGCCGCCTTGCGCATCATGGCGATCTCATCCTTGGTGTCGGTGTGGAAGCAGTTGATGCAAACCACCGGCTTGATCCCAGATTGTTTAACAATATTGATATTGTGAACCAGATTGACCATGCCCTTTTCCAGCAAATCCAGGTTTTCTTTCTTGTACTCATCGGGCAGGGGTATACCCGCAACCACCTTGGGACCCCCACCGTGCATCTTCATAGCCCGAATGGTGCTGGTGATTACCGAGACATGAGGAGTCAGGCCGCTGTAGCGACACTTGACGTTCCAGAATTTCTCAAAGCCGATGTCGCAGCCGAAACCGCTCTCGGTGACGTGGTAGTCAAACATCTTGAGGCCAATGCGGTCTGCAATGACGGAGGACTGGCCCACGGCGATATTGGCGAAGGGGCCGGCATGGACCATGCAGGGCTGATGCTCCGCCGTGCAGCACAGGGTGGGATTGACGGTGTTCCGCATCCAGGCCGTCATGGCATTGCCCACCTCCAGGTCACTGGTCTTGATCACGTTGCCCCGCTTGTCAAAGGCCAGGGTGATATTGTTCAACTTCTCGCGAAGATCGGCCAGATCGCGGACAATGGACAGGATGGCCATGAGCTCGGAGCTCACTGCAATGCCGAACCTGGACTGCATGGTGTAGCCGTCCATCCTGCCGCCGAGGCCGATAACGATATTGCGCAGGGACTGCGCGCACAGATCCATGATCCAGCCCATCTCCACCCGGGTAGGATCGATATCAAGGCGGCGCATCTTGGTAAGCCTGTCCAGCTGCTCGTCAGTGTAGTTGCGCTCATGCTGCATCCTGGCGGTCAGGGCGGTCATGGCCAGGTTGTGGGCGTTCATGATGTCATTGATATCGCCGGTCAAGCCCGTGGAAAACTCGGTTAGCGGAATAATCAGGGCATTGCCACCGCCGGCGGCACTTCCCTTGATATTCATGGTGGGCCCGCCCGAGGGCTGGCGAATACAGCCGCCCACATTCAGTCCCTGCTTGCCCAGACCTTCAATGAGACCCATGGTGGTGGTGGTCTTGCCTTCACCCAGCGGGGTAGGGGTAATGGCCGTCACCTCGATGTACTTGCCGTCCGGTCGGTCCTTGAACCGCTCCATGATCTTCAGGAAGTCCAGTTTGCACAACCTTCCCATGGGCAGCATTTCCTCCCATTCCAGACCCAGCTTTTCCTGCCATTCCCTGGGGGTCGGCATCTTCTTTTCAGCCTGTTCTGAAATCTGCCAGTCTGCCATTTTTACTGGATCGTAGGCCATCGGAACCTCCCTCCTTGCATTGATAGAAACTGCCCTCCTGGTATCACACTGTCAATGATGGGGTCACCTGATCTTTTCCGTCATCACCTCCTTCGAGCCTATTCTTACAAACGGTGGCGCGTTGGGACACCCCGACTCTTCAACCTCTCAAGTGCCGCAAACAGACGCACGTTGCGCTATGCCACGGAGTCCTGCCGCTTCCTTGTACCCGGAGTTCATCTGCAATAGTTGACAATGGTGCCACTCTTCGATTCACGCGAGTAAACGGCCCTCGTCTTTGCGCACCTCTCACCGCCGGGCTCTGGGGGCCACCTGATGGAACTGGTGACGCGCACGGGCTCTTTACGACCGGATTGCCAAAGCCATACGCAAAACGCTGCGAGCGAAAAGCAAAGAACGCTCTTGGAAGAATAGAGGTTAAAACGTTTTGAGATAATACATTTTTTCACATTACTTGTCAGAGATTTATGTCAGCTGGATCATTTTGTCAAGACAAAAATGAAAACCCCGCCTGAGCCACCTGTATCAAATCAAAAAAACCCGTTGATCTTTCCACTGATTTTCTCTATAGTACCATCCAGATTCCTGTAGGGAAATCAATGAGTTTAGCGGGATCAGAGGCCCCATATCTTCGGCGGGATAGAGCCGAGCGGTTGGCGGCACGAGGTTTGCCCATGGACTCCCTATGGCCTCATGTGCGCCGTTACTTGAAAGAGACCCTGTCTTCCGATGAATTCTTCCAATGGATAGAGCCTCTGAGGCCTGCTGGTCTACAAAGCGGCCATCTCCTCCTGCAAGTGCCGAGTCGATTCCACTACGACTGGGTTCAGGAACGTTACCTTTCTCTCATGCAATCCTGCTGCCGGAGCATAGACAGTACTGTTCAGCTCGACCTTTCCATGCCGGTCAACCGAAAACCCCTGGGCGACGCAGGCAGGTGGCTCGGAAATCTGCGCCTGAGTACCAGGTTTGAGTCCTCTCAAACTTTCCATAATTTTTTACCGGGACCTTTCAACCGCTTCGCCGTTGCCGCAGCTCGGGCTGTTTGTGAGGAAGATACTGCCGGATTCAATCCTCTCTTCATTGAAGGTCCCTCTGGAATGGGCAAAAGCCACCTCATCCATGCCATAGGTAATGCCTGGCCTCGGGATAACCTGGGTACCGCAGTTTATCTAAATTGCCGGGATCTTCTCCCCCATGAGGTCCTCTTGCTTCGTGCGGGAGGCGAGACACTTCGGCATTTTCTTGCTGGCATAGGGATTTTCATGGTGGATGATGTCCACTTTGTGCAGGCCGACCGAAATCTGCAACAATATTTGCTTAACATTTTCGACTGGTGTTACGATCTGGAGATACAAATGGTCTTTACCGCCACCGGTCTTCCTCACCACATTCCAGAACTCACCACAGCTCTTCGCTCGCGGCTCGGCTGGGGTCTGGTAACCCGGATTCGTGAGCCTGATCTTCCCGAGTGCCACCAGCTGGTGGAAAAATTTCTAGGCCGAGCTGAAGTTCCCACCTCGGAGGATATTCTTTCCTTTTTCAGAGAACAGCCTCCGCTTAATTTTCATGAGATCAAAGACTGTGTAGATA
>JBKHJD010000068.1:0-9263 GCA_046538315.1 Syntrophobacteria bacterium | reverse complement strand
CAATAGAGTCATCTGTACAGTTTGAAAATTTCTGGAAAACTCCCCCTTTCGCAAGGGGGTGGTCTGGACAAGGAAAATGCAACAATGCCGCTAGCACTTCAACCCGCTCGTTCGCCAGCCCCGCACAAGCCAAATGTCTTCGTGTTACATTGTGGGCTGGACATCAAAAGACTGGACACACTGTGCAAAAAGCTCGGCCTCATTCTGAATCTGACTCGTTTTCGCAGAGAGGAACTTTTTGCCTATTACATGCGGCTGGACCGACCGCGTCCAGACCTGATCATAATCCGCAGCCACTTTCGCTTGCTAGTCAACGGATTGAACCGGGAGAAACAGATCCCGACCATTGTGGTCTCGAGCCACCGAAAGCCTGCGGACTGTTCCTGTGCTTTCATCCAGGCCGACCATGGCTATGATGGCCCGGGTGCATTCACAGCGTACGAGCAGTTGGCCACGGCAATGCTTCAGGAGTTGTATGCTGCCTGAGAAGCGGGATTCATCCCCGCAAGCAACCAGAACAAGCAGCCGATCCCTGGAATTCTCCGGCTTATCGTGCTCTGTTTCTTTGTGTGCTCTCTATCGATGGAGATCAGTTGCTATGACGCGCTCTGGTAGAATGCCATACTGGCAAAAGTGACGAAGGAATGATCGCCGTCCACTTCGGTATAGTCATAGTGAAGGAGATCCCCTTTGACCCGGCCCTCCAGAATTTTGAGCATGATGTAGAGCGGGGGCAGCCCGCAGATCCGGCGACAGTTGCGTTCGCCTACCAGCAGCCCGGCAAAACCTTCGGCATCACCGGCTGCCATTGTCTCCAGCAAACCGCGGTCCGAGTCCTTGGTCTCCCGCACCGTGCCGGCATGGGGCCGAAACGGATCGCCGTAGCGTGGGCCGATATGTGCCAGATCGACACTGGCCAGAAGACATGCCGGTTGCCCGTAAGCTTCCAGCGTTTGTCCAAGGGAGTCTACCATGTTGAGCACAGCATCGGTGCGCTGTTCAATTTCCTCTACGCCGAAGGAGCAGAGGATGGGGACGATACGTATATGCGGCAGCAGGAGCCTGAGGAAGAGGACCTGAAACTCGATGGTGTGCTCCCGCCGGTGGGCAAACTCATCCGCAAAGAGATCTGTGGTGCAGCGCCTGCTCAGCTCGTCAATGAATTCTCTGTCGGCCTCTACCAGTCCCAATGGCGTTTCAAAGTCCTTGCGCGTCAGGGCAAAGTAATGGGGCAGGGGTTCGTGACCGGTGCCGAGAACGATGCAGGTGGTAACAGGAGCGGCCTCCAGCAGGGCCCTGTACGCATGGGCAAAGCATGAACCGCCGGCACGAAGGTCGATGTGCGGAGCCATGAGGCCATGAAGCTTTTTCCCTGAGGTGCCTGGCCGGGGCTCTCCCGGGCCTCCGTTTTCCGAGGCGAAAAAACTGAGCAACTGGGCGCGGAGTTTTTCGGGATCCGTCTCGTAGCTGACCCCCGCGTGGAATGCCGGGCGAAAGGGCTGGCTGCGGAACTCGTCGATGAGTTGCTGCCGGCGACTGCGGCTGCGTTCGTTTTCCAGAAGGAGGTAGACATCCAGGTGCTGGATGAGGCTTTCCAGCTTTTCCCGATAGAGGACGTGGCCGAACTTGCGCATGTAGGCGGCCTGGATATCCACCACAGAGTTGGAGCCGTTCATGAGAGTGACGAGAAAATAGGCCTGCGTGTTCAGTACGAGGGTCTCCGGATTCAGCCCTTCCAGATCACGCAAGGCGATGTGCAAATCGCCGCCGTGGCGGCGAATGGGTATGGCCTCAAGCAAGGTGCGTAATTTGGGCTGCTCCGAGGTCATGGACTCCCCTCGTAGCACAGATGCGGTCAGAGACGGGCCGGCACTGGTGTTCTGATCATTTCGGCTTTCATCGGTGTATCGGAACGGGAAGCCAGTATAGAGAAAAAAGCCAACCCGGGCAATCTCTTTCTGGGCAAGGAAAGTGTTTGACTGCCCCAGAAGAATGTGTTATTTGAACATTATAAGGTACTTAGCTCTATCGTGCAACAGAATACATACAGGGTGAGTGAATGCTTAATGGTGTAGTCTCTGCTGTACTCCTGGTGATCCTGGTGCTCGGGGGGGGGAGCTGCGCTCCGTCACAGGAACGCGTGGTTTCCGACCACAAACCCGCCCCAGAGCAGTCGGATGAGGGATACCACTCCGGTGCGAGAAGCGAGGCCTACTATCATTTTCTCAAATCACGGCTGCTCCTGTACAGCGATCGGCTGGGGGGAGCCCTCACCGAGCTGGAGCAGGCTGCGGCTGCTGATCCGGAATCTCCCTATCTCCTGATTGAGCTGGCCTCTCTCTACGTCCACCGCGGTGACAGGGAAAGGGCCCTGGAGGCGGCACAGAAGGCCAGGAGTCTGGACCCTGCCTCCGTACACACCAGAATGTTCCTCGCCGAACTGTACAAGAGCATGGACCAACCCGGCCGTGCCATTGCCGAATATCGTGCAATCCTTGCAGTGGAGCCGGAACATGAAAAGGCCCTGCTCCGGCTGGCATCCCTCTATGCGGCCAAGGGCAACTACCCGGAAGCATGCGAGGTTTTACAACAACTGTTAAGCGATCATCCGGCAGATCCAATGGTACATTACTACCTGGCCCGGATGGAACTGGAGCTGGAGCAGTACGAACAGGCCGAAAGACACTACCGGGAGGCTCTTGCCGCTCGACCGAATTTCAAGAGGGCCCTCATCGACCTGGGCTATCTCTATGAGGTCCAGGGCCGCCTTGACGAAGCAGAGAAGGTCTACAAGAAAATCTTGACGGCCGAGACCGAGGACGAGCAGGTACGATTGCAGCTCGGGGACCTCTACCTGCGGCAAGACAACTACAACGCCGCCCTGAAAGAGTATCAGAAGGTGATAGCCGGCAAGGGAAACCGGCAGGAAACGCAGATCAAAATCGGTCTTATCTACCTGGAACTTCAAGAATATAGTGAGGCCATCGATATTTTCACCAGGATGCTGGAAGCCGATTCGGAAAATATGCAGATTCGCTACTACCTGGGAGGCGCGTACGAAGAAAAGGGCGAACTGGAGCAGGCCGTGGCGCAGTTCGACCAGATCCCGGCCGGGTCATCCCTGGGGCTCAAGGCCGGAATCCGCCGGGCTGTCATCCATGAGAGGCAGGGGGACCTGGAAGAGGCGATTGCCATCCTGCGTCAGGTCATAGCCCAGCACCCCGAGGACCCTGAGGGTTACCTTTGTCTCGGTGGGCTGTATGAAAGAGCTTCGCGTTTCCCCGAGGCAGAGGCGGTGCTGAGGGAGGGCCTCAAAGAGGTCTCCGAACAAGAACGCCTGCATTTCCATCTCGGCACGATCCTGGATAAGATGGGTGAGCGCCAGGGCACCATTGTCGAAATGGAGAGGGTTATCGAGCTGGACCCCGAAGATGCCACCGCCCTCAATTACCTGGGCTATACGCTTGCCGAGATGGGCATTCGCCTTCAGGAGGCGGAAGATTACATCAAACGGGCCCTGGAGCTCAAGCCGGCAGATGGATATATCACCGACAGCCTGGGCTGGGTCTACTACAAGATGGGCCGCCATGAAGATGCCCTCAAGTGGATTGAAAGAGCAGTCGCAATACTGCCCGACGATCCGGTGATTGTCGAGCATCTCGGAGACACCTACCAGGCTCTCGGCAAATGGCGGGAAGCGCAAGAGGCCTATGAGCGGGCTCTGAAGCTCGGGCATGAAAAACCCGAGCAGTTGGAAGCCAAGATCGAAGACATGCGAAATAGAGGCAAAAGGTAACACCCGCGCTGATGCGGCGGTGCGGCTCCGGGGCCGGATGTCCAGAAGGGTGTGTTTCCGCCTGATGAGCCCGGGGGCCGGTTGTGCGAGTGCTCTGGTCATCTCCGACCCAGGTTGGTGGGATTGGCAATGGAGGCGTTGCGAGGGCGGCTACTGATAGGGTGTTGTATCTTTATGTTCCTTGCGGCCTGCGCCAGGGAAAGACTGCCGGTTTTCGAGCCGGCAGATTTGCCGGTTTCCCCGGTTTTGGAACGGCTGGAAAAGAGGCGAAACCATTTTTCCAGCTTGCGGGCTGCGGGCACTGTGCGGCTCAAGGGTGAAAAACAGAACTGGTCGGGAAAAGCCTTTCTTGTTGGTAAGATCCCTCGATCTTTGCGGCTGGAGGTAGTGAGTTTCCTCGGACAGCCGCTGCTCTACGTGGCCAGTGACGGCAATGATTTCCTGACCTGGGTCCCGGGGCAGAACCGTGCCTACCAGGGCCTGGCGTCAGGCGGGATCCTGGCCTGCCTCATCGAAGTTCCCCTCGACGATCATGAGGCCCTGCTGCTCATGGCCGGAGTTGTGCCGGCGTGGAGGTATCAACAGGCAGGGTTATTCAAAGAGCAGCACACCGAGAATCTTGTCCTCGTCCAGGAGAATTATCGCACTCTGCAGGTGGAGCGGATCTGGCTGGAGGGCGAAGACCTGAGCGTGATCAGGGTTGAGCGGTTTCAGGACGGCAAGCTCCAGTGGGAGGCCCGGTTTGACGACTTTGTTGCTGTCGAGGGATATACCTATCCAAAACAGGTGGAAGTGGAGAGCGCCGGGGTCCGCCTGAGCCTTCACTACCGGGACTTTGCTGTCAACAAGCCTCTGGAGCGGGATACCTTTCGCCTGCATCTGCCTGCTGGAGTTGAAATTGTCCCCTGGAGTGCCGCATCGAGGAACTGAACCAGCAGGACCTGGTCCATTTCCCGGAGGAAACCCCGGGCGGCCGCAGTTTTCTTCCCGCTTTGGCGGGACTGCGGGGGGCTTCAATGTATACCCGGTATTGCACGTCTATTCGACCTGCACACCGGGCAGTCGGAACAGTTTTGCCATGGAACGTTTTGTTGCCGATCGCATGCTGGGTAAACTGGCAAAGTGGTTGCGAGTGCTCGGATACGATACGGTTTACTTGAAGCGGGCCGAAGAGGCAGAGATTGCAGCCCGGATTCAGGAGGGCAGAATCCTGTTGACGAGGGACCGGAGGGCGGAGCCCTGGCAAGAGCAAGGAAAGGTCTTTGTGATCCATGCCAATGCCCCGGAGGATCAGCTTCGCGAGGTGGTGGAGAGGCTGGGTCTCTCAGGGGTGGAGGAGGAGGCTCTGTTCAGCCGTTGCCTGAGATGCAATCGCCCACTGAGGCCGGTGAGCAGGGAAGAAGTGCGGGACCGGGTGCCCGAATACATCTGGCAAACGAATCGGGCATTTTGCCGCTGTGACGCCTGCGGCAGGATCTACTGGCCCGGGAGTCACTGGGAGAACATGCGAGAGCGAGTGCGGGAAATACTGGCACGACCTGAGCAAGGAAAAGATGCTGGTCCGGAGGAGCAGGTTTTCACAGAGAAATAACCTGCCGGGAGGAAAGCAGTGGGTTTCAAAGGAGGTATCTGGGGTGTGGCCAGAAAAGGGGTTATGCAGCTTTACTGTTGGCTGCGGATTTTGCTCTACTGGCTGGGCAAAACGACGGTCTGGGCTGTCCTGAGGTTCCGTTGCTGGCTGCTCAAGGGGAAACGGGACAAACTGGAAGGACTTCTGGGCCGGACTGTCTATGCCCTGCACAGAAATGGGGTGACCGACTGGGCCGACAACGACGAGGTGAAGGAGCGGCTCCACACTCTGGAAAGTAACGACCGGAAGAGAAGGCAGTTGGAAACTCGGCTTAAGGACCGGGAAAAACGGTACCAGGAGCGGGTCAGACGTTTGCGAGGGCTGAGCCCTCCTCCACAGCCGGCCGGAACCAGGACAGCGGATGCTGCCCGGGTCGATTCAGAGGAAGGCGCCCAGGGGGGTCCTTAGGATTGGTATCATTGTATTTCAAGCAGTGGAGCCGCACTCGCTCGGATCGCCTTTGATTTTCTCCAGAGCGTGATGCAGGGCCGGCAGGACTACCTCAAGGTTTTCCCGGGCGCCCCGGAGACTGCCCGGCAGGTTGATGATGAGCGTCTGTCCCCTGATTCCGGCTACCGCCCGGGAGAGCATAGCATTGGGGGTCTTCTCCAGGCTCGAAGCCCTCATGGCCTCGGCCATGCCGGATACCTGCCGGTGGATCACTGCAAGGGTGGCGTCCGGAGTTACGTCTGTCGGGCTGACACCGGTCCCGCCGGTTGTTACCACCAGGTCCAGGTGAAGTTCGTCGGCCAGAGATCGGAGGCACTTTTTGATGGAGTTCTCGTCGTCCGGGAGAACCCGGGAGTGAACGACGGAAAAACCGGCTCCGCTCAAGATATCCTTGACCAGCGGTCCGCTTGCATCTTCGCGTTGCCCTCGATAACCGCGATCACTGATTGTCAGCACTGCTGCTCGTTTCATCTTGTCCAGTGTGGGAGCCGGAGGGAAATTCCCGGTGTGAAACAACACCGCGAGATTCATGCCCGGCGGCCGAAGAGGTGGAGGGCTCTGGTCTTTTCACCTTGTGGGGTGAGCTCAGCTGTTCTGTCCCTTTCTGGTCAGGAGGCGTTGAGCTGCCGTAGCGAGTACGTTGGACACTCCCTTGCTCTTGGCCAGTCGCTTGAGATCTGCGGTCATCAAACTGCCCGTCAGTTTGAGCGCAACGGAGAGTGGGGTTTTGGGGTTGTTCACCAGGCCGAGGCGAACCTGGTAGTTCTTCATCCACTGACGGTTATTCACGATCTTTCGAAGGAGTTCATCGCTGGCGGTCCGTGAATTGGCAACGCCGACAATCTCCATTTCGGTGATGCGAGGGTTGTCGAGCGCCGCCTCCTGGACCTGCTTGTTGCTGTCCTTGATGAGAATAGAACGCGCCTCCTTGTCGCCGGTCATGGCCAGTTTGATTTTTTCAGGAACTGTAAGTTGTTGTATTTCCTGGAACCGGCTCCTTATGGATTTTTCCTCTTTGCCCTCCGTCGGCTTCCCAGCATCACTCATGACTGCCCCTTTCGATTTATCTTATCGCCCTCACCCCAACCCTCTCCCATATTGAGGGAGAGGGAGCAGAACCTACGAGAGCATATCGATACAACGGACTACGGACTACGGACCAATCGCGAGATCTAGTCTTCCTTCTCCTTCTGGACTTCCGCGATCAGTCTCTCCTGGAGGTGAGCCGGTACCTCCTCGTAGTGGGAAAATTTCATGGTAAACATGCCGCGCCCGGCTGTCATGGACCGCATATCCGGAGCGTAGTGAAGCACTTCGGCCATGGGTACGTGGGCCCTGACAATCTGGTTTTTCCTCTTGGAATCCATTCCGAGCACCTTGCCGCGCCTGGCGTTCAAATCACCGATCACATCTCCCATGTACTCATCCGGTACCGTCACCTCAACTTCCATAATCGGCTCCAGCAAAGTGGGTTGTGCTTCCGCAAGTCCTTTCTTGAAGCACATGGATGCGGCGATCTTGAAGGCCATTTCCGAGGAGTCCACCTCGTGTGATTTGCCATCGTAGAAACGCACCTTGAAGTCAACCACCGGGTAGCCCGCGCGCCCCCCCGATTGCTTTGCCTCCGTTATTCCCTTCTCCACGGCCGGAACAAAACTGCGGGGGACGTTCATACCCACGAGGGCCTCCTCGAACAGAAAGCCCTGCCCGCGTTCCAGCGGGGTGAGATCGAAATGGACCTCGGCAAACTGGCCGCGCCCGCCGGTCTGTTTCTTGTGCCGGTAAACCACCCCCTGGACCGGTTTTTTGATGGTCTCCAGGTAGGGAACCCTGGGTGGTGACAGCGTCACCTCCACTCCGAACTTGCGTTTCAGCTTGTCCATCGTGGTCTCGATGTGGATTTCGCCCATCCCGGAGAGAATGGTTTCTCTGGTTTGCTCCTCGCGGTGCACCTTGAGAGCGATGTCTTCTTCCATGAGCCGGTGCAGGGAGCTGAAGATTTTCTCCTCGTCTCCCTTGCTCTTGGGCTGCACCGCCATGGAAACGATTGGATCCGGGACCTCCGGAAAAGAGAAAACTATGGGGGCCTTTTCGTCACAGAGAGTATCGCCGGTGAGCGTCTCTTTTAGCTTGGCCACCGCAATTATCTCTCCGGGACCTGCGCTGCCGACGGATTTCTGGTTTTTTCCTTGCATGAAGAGCAGGGAGCCAAACCGCTCCTTGACGCCTTTGCTTGCATTGTATACCGTGCTGTCGGCGGACAGGGTCCCGGAAAAGATTCGCAGGATACTGAGGCGCCCGGCATAGGGGTCACTGATAGTTTTGATCACCTGGGCACTCAAGGGTTCTCCTGGTTCCGGCTTTCGCTCTTCCTCTTTGTTGTCTTTGGGATTGACCCCTTTTCTGCCGCCGCGATCCTGCGGGCTTGGCAGGTATTGAACAATGAGGTCCAGAAGCATCGGGGTGCCCATGTTCCTGGTGGCGGAGGCGCAGGTGATGGGAACGATGGCTCCGGCGACGCACCCCTTTCGGAGTCCGGCCAGGAATTCCTGGCTTGAGAGTTCTTCGCCTTCCAGATACTTCTCCAGCAGGCTGTCGTCAGACTCGGCGATGTCTTCAATGAGTTGCTCACGCTGACTTGCCACCTGATCGGCCAGATCGGCCGGAATGTCCACCTCCGTCATCTTGCCGCTTCCATCATCCTGAAACTGGTAGGCTTTGTTATCCAGCAAGTTGATGATACCGGTAAAACTCTCGGCGACGCCGATGGGCAGGTGCACCGGAGTAGCCCTGGAGCCGAAGGTTTCCTTGATGTCATCGACTACTTTGTAGAAGTCGGCTCGTTCGCGGTCCATTTTGTTGATACATATGAGCCGCGGCAAATTCTTCTCGTCGGCGAACTCCCAGACCTTTTCGGTCTGTACCTTGACGCCGTCGATGGCGTCTATGACCACGAGAGCCCCGTCAGCCCCGGGCAGACATGCTCGGGTATCGGCCAGGAAGTTGAAATCACCCGGTGTGTCAATGAGGGTTACATGTGAATTTTTCCAGTCGAAGCTGCAAAAAGAGGAATCAATGGTGGTCTTTCTCGAGATCTCCTCCGGTTCGTAGTCCAGGATGGAATTGCTGTCGTCCACTTTGCCCAGGCGCGTTGTGCTGCCGGTAGTGAAGAGCATGGCTTCGGCGAGGCTTGTTTTACCTGCGCCTCCGTGAGCAACGATTCCCACCGTTCTCAAATTTGTTTTTGCTGGATTCATGGATACTCCCTTTGCTACAACCTCAAAGCCCTGGGCCTCCGGCTCACAGAGCCTGTGAGGTCATTTCCCTGATCCACGCCCTACGTGAACAGCATTGGAAATGGTTATACCGGATACAACTGTCTGTTTT
>JBKHJD010000067.1:0-9305 GCA_046538315.1 Syntrophobacteria bacterium | reverse complement strand
GTTCCTACCTACAGTGCTATCGGCTTGTCTTTCGGAAATAGAGATCACTCCACGGTAATCCACGCCTGTCGAAAGGTACGCGCCGAAAGGAAAAGGAATCGAACTCTGGACGAGACGATTGTGGAGATTGAAAGGAATGTTTTGGCTTCTTGTTAAAAAAAAACGCGGTAAATTCAAGGTCTTATATGTGAAATGTACAATTCGACGAGCTTGATATATTATTAGTAGATTTCTTATATTCCAATAATCAGAAAAGACTGTTCGATCAAGGAGGGACGATGCAGATCACCATTCGTCAAGACAATTTACTCAAGGGATTACGAAAATCACAGAACGTCGCGGAAAAACGAAGCTCTATGCCCGTTCTATCGAATGTTCTCCTGGAAGCAAAAAATGACCAGCTCCACTTGTCTGCGACCGATCTCGAGGTCAGTTTCACCGGAACCTATGAAGCGAAGGTGTCCAAGGAAGGAGCGGTGACCATCCAGGCCCGAAAATTCTACGAAATCATCAAAGAGCTCCCTTTCCCAGAGATACAGATTTCAGAAAAAGAAAACCAGTGGCTCCATCTGTCAAGTGGAACTAGTGAGTACAACCTGGTGGGACTGCCAGCCGATGAATTTCCTCAGGTAATGAAATACGAAGACACAAGCTGGGTGGATTTACCTGCAAGCATTCTCAAAGAAATGATCGACAAAACAATCTACGCCGTCTCGACGGAGGAGACCCGATACAATCTTTCTGGAATCTATTTTGAAAAGATTGAAACGGAGGATCCCCCGGGACTGAAGCTCGTAGCTACGGACGGTCATCGCCTTTCCGTGATCCATAGAGAACTTCCGGAGGTAACTAGATTTGGGTTTGATAAGGGAGCAATTATCCCGAGGAAAGGATTGCAGGAGCTCAGCCGTCTCCTCGAAGAGGGCGGGCAGGCACAGATAGCCTTTCAGGAAAATACTGCTATTTTCAAAAAGGACGAATCCACCCTGATCATGAGACTCATAGACGGAGATTTTCCTGATTACAATACGGTGATTCCCAAAGAATGCAGCCGCACTGCGGAGGTTGAACGCTCGAGGTTTATCGAGGTACTCAGACGCATGTCCATCATCTCGGCTGATCGCTATAGAGGGATTCGATGCAAGCTGGCTCCAGATAGAATGGAAATTATTTCCAACAATCCGGAGATCGGTGATGCCCGGGAAGAGATTTCTGTAAAGTACCAGGGCGAGGAGATGAGCATAGCCTTCAATCCACGCTATTTCATGGAGGCTCTTGCAGTGATGAAAAGTGAGAGCGTGACCTTGAGCATGATCGACGAATCGAGCGCCTGCATAATTTCCGGAGAACAGGACCAGGGCTTCTTTGCAGTGATTATGCCCATGCGCCTGTAAGGACGGATTCCGTGTGTTTTTCAGCCTCCCTGGTTCCTTTTGCGGAGGGGGAGCCTCTCAAGGTCTTGTGGTCAGTCCCAGAGGGAGGAAAGGACAGGGACGATCAGTGTTTGACACTCCCGCGGAGCGAGGCAAACCGCTGTTCTGCGTAAATGAGACAATCCAGAATATTCTTGAAAAAAGCAAAAACGCATGGTATAATAAAAAGTTTAGGCTATTCTACTATAATTCCCAGGAATTTCATGGAAAACATAGAGCAATCCCAAAATAACTGTGAAAAACAGTACGATGCAAGCCGGATTACAGTGCTGGAAGGCCTGACTGCGGTTCGAAAGCGCCCGTCCATGTATGTGGGCAACGTCGCCAGTGAGGGACTGCATCATCTTGTCTTTGAAGTGGTGGACAACAGCATCGACGAGGCAATGGCGGGTTTTTGTGATCGCATAGATGTGTACGTCTTGGCTGACAACACCGTCACTGTGGATGATAACGGCCGGGGTATTCCCGTTGATATGCACGAAAAAGAAGGAGTTCCGGCTGTCCAGGTAGTGATGACCAAGCTCCACTCCGGTGGCAAGTTTGACAACCACATCTATAAAGTGTCCGGGGGGCTTCACGGAGTGGGGGTTTCGGTAGTTAACGCCTTGAGCGAATTTTTGCAAGTGGAGGTTTACAAGGACGGCAGGGTATACCGGCAGCGCTATGAACGCGGCAAAGCCGTTACCTCTCTGCTCAGTACAGGATTCACTCAGAGAAGAGGAACGCGCATAACCTTTCGGCCGGATCGGAGTATCTTCAAGGATATCGATTTCAGCTTCGAGATTCTGGTGAATCGCCTGCGGGAGTTGGCCTTTCTTAACAAGGGCGTGCGTATCAGCATAGATGACGAGCGGTTCAATCGACAGCATCAATTCTATTATGAAGGGGGCATCATCGAGTTTGTCCAGCACCTCAACAAGAACAAGAACCCCCTTCATGATCAGGTCATCGCCTTCTCGGGCAGCAGAGAAGGGACCTCGGTGGAGATCGCCCTCCAGTACAACGATGCCTACAGGGAGAAAATCTTTTCCTTTGCCAATAACATCAATACCAAGGAGGGCGGCACTCACCTCAGTGGATTCAAGGCCGGCCTTACCAGAACAATCAACCAGTATGCCGCAAGCAATGCCATCCCCAAGCACCTGAAAGGAAAACTTGAGGGTGATGATGTACGTGAAGGTCTCGTTGCGGTCATCAGCGTCAAGCTTCCCAAACCCCAGTTCGAGGGGCAGACGAAAACCAAACTGGGAAACACTGATGTAAAGGGCCTGATCGAGACGCTGGTCTACGAGCGTCTGAGCAGCTTTTTCGAGGAGAACCCGCAGGTTGGGCGAGCCGTCCTGGCCAAGGTGGTGGAAAGCGCCCGGGTCCGGGAGGCGGCTCGGCGCGCCAAAGAGCTCACCAGGCGTAAAGGCGTTCTGGGGGAACACTCTCTGCCTGGCAAACTGGCCGACTGCCAGGAGCGAGATCCAGCCCGGGCGGAGTTGTTTATCGTGGAGGGTGACTCAGCAGGCGGCTCGGCAAAGCAGGGTCGAGACCGGAGATTTCAGGCTGTTTTGCCGCTGCGCGGCAAGATACTGAACGTTGAAAAGTCACGCTCCGACAGGATGTTGGAAAACCAGGAGATATGTACCATGATCACGGCGCTTGGCACCGGGGTGGGCAAGGATGATTTCGATCTGGCCAAGCTGCGGTATCACTATGTGGTCATCATGACAGATGCGGACGTGGACGGTGCGCACATTCGCACCTTGTTGCTCACCTTCTTCTATCGACAGATGGAAGAACTCATCAGACAAGGACACCTCTATATCGCCCAGCCGCCGCTTCTGCGGATCACCCAGGGAAAAAAGGAGACCTACATCCGGGATGAGGCCGGGTTTCAGCGTTTTCTCCTGGAACGTGCCATTGATAATCGTCGGCTGATCATCGACAAGAGCAAGCGGGTATTCAGTGGGGGTGAACTGCTGGTGCTCCTGGAGAAGATGGTGAGTTACTTTGATGTGCTCAATGAGCTTCAGAAGCGCGGCTACGACATGGACCTCATGAAGGTTCTTCTCAAGGCTTCCCTCCAGGAAGAATTGCAGCCGGACCATGTCGGCATGAGCCGACTGCGGGATGAGTTGATAGGTGCCGGGTTCAAGGTAGGGGAAGTGCTTGAGGATGAGGACTACGGCACGTTTGAGCTCCAGGTGCGACCCAGGCAAAACGGCTGGGGATGGATTACGGTGGGAAGACACCTGTTGAATATGGTGGATTTCAGGCGGGCTCTGAAAAGGCGCCGGGAGCTGCTTGACCTGGAAGAGCCGCCCTACCGGGTTGTGGAGGGCGAGGAAGAGGTTACCGTTGACTCGAAGAGGAAGCTTCTGGAGTACTTGCGCGAGCAAGGCAAAAAGGGTCTGAGCATTCAGCGGTACAAGGGTCTCGGCGAGATGAATCCTGAGCAACTATGGGAAACGACAATGTGTCCGGAGAGGCGAACGTTGCTGCGGGTGACCCTCAAGGATGGGCTTGGGGCGGATGAAGTGGATGAGGCTGATGAGATTTTCACCATTCTCATGGGAGAAAAGGTAGAACCACGAAGGAAGTTTATCCAAGAAAACGCCCTAGAAGTGCGAGAATTGGATATCTAACATGGGAAATATGCAGGATTATGGGCACAGGATTCAGGGAAGAGCCTGGATCTTGAACCGTGTATCCTGCATTTTTTTGCTAAAGTCAGTTGTCCGTGGTCAGTAGTCCATTGTATCAATTTTTTTATAGGCTCAGGTCAGATATCAGCCGGGTCGAAATTTTTGCTGTCTAACTAAATTAACTTCATTTTCCGGCTCTGGCAACGGACAACGGACGACAAACAACAAACAATGGACATTATCCACAATGAATAGAGATCAGACAGCAAAAGATATCAGAATTGAAGACGAAATCAAGCAGGCCTATCTGGACTATGCTATGAGCGTCATCATCGGGCGGGCGCTGCCTGATGTGCGTGACGGGTTCAAGCCGGTGCATCGACGCATACTCTTTGCCATGCACCAACTGGGCAACGACTGGAACAAACCCTACAAGAAGTCGGCTCGAATAGTCGGCGATGTAATCGGTAAATTTCATCCCCACGGCGATGCAGCGGTCTACGACGCCCTGGTGCGGATGGCCCAGGTTTTTTCCATGCGTTACCCGCTGGTTGACGGCCAGGGGAATTTCGGCTCTGTTGATGGCGATCCACCTGCGGCCATGCGATATACAGAAGTGCGCATGAATCGGCTGGCCCACGAATTTCTTGCTGATCTGGACAAAGAAACAGTTGACTTTGTACCCAACTACGATGCGTCTCTTAGCGAACCTGCGGTGCTTCCCACCCTGGTTCCCAACCTTCTCGTCAACGGTGCTGCCGGTATTGCCGTTGGAATGGCGGCCAACATCCCCCCGCATAACTTGTCGGAGATAATCAACGGCCTGATTGCTGTGAGCGATAATCCCGAGATTGATGTTGATGAGCTCATGAAGGAGATTCCCGGCCCGGATCTCCCGACCGGCGGCTTTATTTACGGTGCCCAGGGGATCCGGGAGGCCTACCGCACCGGCAAGGGGATTATAAGGATTCGAGCTCGGGTGGAGGTGGAGGAGATTAAAGGGGGTCGGGAGCGCATTGTCATTACCGAGCTACCCTATCAGGTAAACAAGGCCAGGTTGCTGGAGCGGATGGCCGAGCTCGTGAAAATAAAAAAAATTGAAGGAATACAGGATATTCGTGACGAGTCGGATCGTCGAGGGATGCGGGTGGCCATTGAGCTCAAACGGGACGAGCAGGCAGAGGTGATCCTGAACAACCTTTACAAAGAGACCCACATGGAGGTCACCTTTGGGATCAACATGCTCGCAATTGTCCACAACCGACCGGAGATTCTGAGCCTGAGGGAGATACTCGCGAATTTCCTGGAGCATCGCCGCACGGTGGTGCTGCGGCGTACGAGCCACGAACTCCGACAGGCAGAGCAAAGGGCCCACATCCTGGAGGGCCTGAAAGTAGCCCTGGAGAATCTAGATCCGATCATTCAGCTGATCAAGAGTGCTCCTCATCCCAAGGAGGCCAGGGACCAGTTGATGCGTGGCTACGAGCTCACCAGGCAACAGGCGCAGGCAATCCTGGATATGCGTTTGCAACGGCTGACCAGTCTGGAGCGCGAACGGATACTGGAGGAGCACCGCACAATTCTGGGGGAGATAGAGCGCTTGCGCAGGATCCTGGAGGATAACAGGGTGTTGATGGGTGTGGTTCGCCAGGAACTGTTGGAACTTAAGGAGAAACACGGTGACAGCCGGCGCACAGAAATAGTGGAGGAAGTTCGAGAGCTCCAGGTGGCGGACTACATTACCCAGGAGGATGTCGTGGTCACCGTCTCGCACGCGGGTTACCTGAAACGGAGTCCTCTGCATCTGTATCGGAGTCAGCACCGGGGCGGCAAGGGCAGAACCGGTATCCGGCCGCGGCACGAAGATTTTGTTGAGATACTCTTTGTAGCCTCGACGCATGATTACCTGCTCTTTTTTACAAATCTTGGTCGCGTGTACTGGCTGAAGGTGTATGAAATTCCTGAAGCCAGCCTTCTTGCCCGCGGCAAAGCCGTCCTCAATCTGCTCGAACTCCAGGAAGGCGAGCGAGTGGCCACCATCCTGCCGGTGCGCGAGTTCGAGACAAACAGGTACGTGGTCATGGTCACGCGCAAAGGTCTGGTAAAGAAGACGGATCTCATGGCCTACGGGAGACCGAGATCTGGTGGCATCATTGCCCTGAAAATCGACCACGATGACGAGCTGATCAATGCGCGCCTTACGGACGGCAGCCAGCAATTGCTCCTGACCACCCAGGCTGGCAAAGCCATTCGCATCCGCGAAGATGCAATCCGTGCCATAGGCCGTGTGGCCCAGGGAGTCAAGGGGATGGACGTGAACGGCAGCTCTGTAGTGGGCATGGAGGTAGTCAGCGAGGCGGCCACTATTCTTACGGTGACGGAGAACGGTTTTGGCAAGCGAACCCGAACCGGTGAGTATCCGCTTCGACTCCGTGGAGGCAAAGGGGTGCTCAGTATCAGGACCACCAGGAGAAACGGTCCAGTGGTGGGCTTTCGCCAGGTGGACGATGATGAGGAAATTATGCTCATTACCGATCGGGGCCGGATCATCCGCATGAAGGTCAGCGAAATCTCGGTCATCGGTCGGGTTACCCAGGGGGTGCGCCTTATTGACATTGAGCCGGGCGAACGAGTGGTGGATATGGCCAGCCTGGCCCACGAGGATCCGAGTGACAAGGACCAGTCTGAATAGCCTCCCTGTTGCGAGAGCTGAACAATGAACGTGCAGAAATCCACAGAGACCCCCCAGGGCCCCGTTGGGGTGATCGGCGGTGGCGGCTGGGGAACCACTCTGGCCAACCTTCTGGCTGCAAAGGGAATCCCGGTATCACTCTGGGTTTTCGAGGAGGACCTCTGCCGGCATATGGAGCGAAACAGAGAAAATCCCCTCTACCTGCCGGGAGTACGGCTCTTACCGCTGGTGCAGCCAGAAAACCGCCTGGAAACGGTGGTGGTCGGCAAGCGGACCCTGGTGATGGCGGTGCCGTCTCATGTGCACCGCGATGTCGCCGTGAACACTCTCGATTTTCTCGAAGGGCCGGTCGTCGTTGTCAGTGCCACCAAAGGTATCGAGAACGAGTCACTGAAAACCATGTCGCGGATATGGAGTGAGATCATGCCCGATACCGTGCCCTGGGAGTATGCTGTGCTCTCCGGTCCTACCTTTGCCCGCGAGGTGGTCAAAGAGGTGCCTACGGCGGTCACGGTTGCCTCTGTTTCCAGGGCTGTGGCCCAGGAGAACCAAAGGCTCTTTTCTACAGAGTATTTTCGAGTCTATACAAGTACGGATGTAATCGGGGTGGAACTGGGCGGCGCGGTGAAAAACGTCATTGCTCTTGCTGCTGGCATCATCGACGGGCTCGGTCTTGGTTACAATACGCGGGCGGCGCTCATTACCCGCGGCCTGGCTGAGATGAGCCGTCTGGGCACCAGTATGGGTGCTCACCCCCTGACCTTTCTGGGACTGGCTGGTGTGGGTGACCTCGTTCTTACCTGTACCGGAGATCTCAGCCGCAACCGCACGGTGGGGTATCAACTCGGCCAGGGCAAGAAACTGGAGCAGATTCTCGCTGAGATGAAAATGGTCGCCGAAGGGGTCAAAACGACTCGCTCGGTTTACCATCTGGCCCAGCAGCAGGGTGTTGAAATGCCTATCTCCCAGCAGATGTATCGTATCCTGTACGAAAAGCATTCGCCCGCCGAAGCCCTCGCCGAACTGATGCAGCGGGACCTGAAACACGAATTGGACACCTACTTCCCATAGCGCTCCGGGGTTTTGAGGACGGCTTCCTGCTGCCTCAAGGGATGAAACGCCTACCTTCATGACGCAAAAGGGCTGCTTTCTGTGACAATCCACCGGAAAAGCCTCCCAGTTTGCCGCTGGCGGCCACGACCCGGTGGCAGGGGATGAAGAGCACGACAGGATTGCTGCGACAGGCCTGACCCACAGCCCGGAATGCCCGGGGACTTCCCACCCGCGCGGCGATCTCTCTATAGGTGGTAACCCGGCCTGGAGGGATCTGCTGGATTGTGCGCCAGACCTGCCTCTGAAAGGAGCTCCCCTGCACATGCAAGCGATGGCGCGGCTGCTGCGGCTCGGCCGAGAAATAGCGCTCCAGGGCACGCCTGGCCTCTACCAGGACCCTGTTATTTTCCTGCACATGAACGGCTGATTTTTCCCGCTTCTCCAACCGGGCTATGAGATCGGCGCTATCATTCCCGCCGATAAACTGACAGTAGCAGATACCCCTCTCAGTGCCCGCCAGAAAGAGGGGGCCCCAGGGAGAGGTCACTGTTAGGGAGTACAGTATTGTCGGCGTGGGCTTTGTCATAGGTGCGCTCCGGGGCTGAATTTCGGAACTGACCGCCAGACCGGGAGACAGGGTGACATGGTGTAACTGGTTGGCCTCACCTATCCAGGATAAAGTCGGTGATGTACGGGTTGGTTTCCTTCTCGTGGGCCAGCGTGGAATAAGGCCGGTCGCCGTAGTCATGACCCGGCCAGATTACCGTGTCAGGGGGAAGGGGGAGGAGCTTCTCCTCGAGGGACGTGAGCAGGGTTTCCAGAGAGCCGCCTGGGAGGTCGGTGCGACCGACGGCCCCGACAAAGAGCGTATCTCCCGTAAAGAGGTTTTTGCCCAGCTTCACACACATGGCTCCAGGCGTATGACCAGGGGTATGGATGAACTCGAGGGTCAGGCCACCAAGGGAGAGCGAATCGCCATCAGCCACGCGAATATCCACCGGGGGAGCAGCGCAGAGACCGAGTTGCTGTGCCCAACCCCGGGCTTCCTCGGTCGTAAAAAAATCATCATCCAGTTCGTGCATCACCGTCCGGGCGCCGGTTCGGGCAGCCAGAAGCTGATTGCCGCAAGTGTGATCTGCATGACCGTGGGTGTTTATGATATAGGAAAGGTGCAGGTCCTTTTGTCTCAAAAGAGCAAGGATCTTCTCGATGTCAGATTGATCGCCGGCGGGATCAATGGCCGCCCCCGTACGGGTATCCTCACAGCCCAGCAGATAACAGAAGACCTCCATTTCTCCAACGGTAATCTGCTCGATAATCATAGAAGCTTTCTCCAAGCAAGATGACAGGACGACTCCTGAAGCGGAGATACGCCACGGGATCCTACACCATGTCTGGTTAAAAAACCACCATCGTTTGCCCTTTGTCTCTCATTTCGCACTCGACCCGAAGACAGTATGGGGTGGATCAGCGGATCTTCCAGAAGTACCGGGA
>JBKHJD010000066.1:0-9328 GCA_046538315.1 Syntrophobacteria bacterium | reverse complement strand
ATTGGAGCCTGAAATCGGCGGTGAACTCAGACGGCTGCCAGTAAAATGCCTTCAGTTCGCCAAGAAATTCGCTGAAGGTCGCCGAGCAAAAGTACACTACTCGTACCTGAGATCCAAAGCAAATTTCATCACGGTCAGTAATTTTGTACTTTTCATACGGTTTCAAAGCCCTGTTGTTCACCAGGGTACCATTCTTGGAGCCGGAATCCATCACGTAGCAGGGCTGACCGGATGGATGCACATACAGATACGCATGTGATTTGGACACCATGTTGTTGTACAGCACTATGTCATTAACCGGCGAGCGCCCGATGGTGATGGTGTGCGCCGCAGTATCAAGTTTCCTCTTTTGTATCTCTATTACTCTCGCTTGCAGAATCTCCTGTTTCGACGCCTCCTGCTTCGAGGATCGCATGACGTAGTCTTCGTCTACTGACCCGGTACTGAACTGAAAGATAGCCCTGGGATCGAGAGCCCGCCGGGATTTTTCTACGAGAAACCCTTTGCGGTAGGTCTCGACAAACTCAGAGGCCGGCAGACTGTCGCGAACAGAGAGATAATATGAGATTCTTTTGTACCTTGCTTTTCCTGCCACCTCAGGAAATCTCAGCCTTTCAAACTGGTGAAATGAGGTGTTGAATTTTATTGCGATTCCCCCCTGATCCGGATCGACCCGACAGATGACCGCATCGCCCCGAAGTCCGATGTTGTGACTCTCAGCGGTGGATGCGTGAGGAAGAAAGAAGGTGACAACCGCCTGGTCGTTGACCTTGAAAGCCCGCCAGTCATTGGTCTTGATAAAGGCCCCCAACTGACTGAGGTTTTCGGTCACCCCTTTGGTGGCCTGGCTGGAGCTTGCGTTCAGTATCTGTGTCAGGAAATGACGTTTGATCCGTACGCTTCTTCTCCGGTCCCAAGTGGCCATGATATTCCCTCATCTGGGGTGGATATTTCGCCCCTGCACGGTAGCCGACGCGGTGGGCCATGGATCGGCTCCCCTCTACGGGTACCCGCACCCGTTGTAATGGTTAATATGCAAATTTGATACCACAATATCCAGGCCGTTACGATCAGAGGGACAAGGAGGGTGGAAAAGCGATGAGAAAAAAGAAAGCACCCGGAAGGGGGGGGATCCAACTCTTTCCCGCAGAGAAGCCGAAAAAACAAGGCAGTGCTCAGGCACTCTCGGCTCATGAGGCGAAACATTTCCAGAAGGGGGCAAGTTTCGCCTGGATAGAGTGAACGATTTTCATCGTCTCCTGGAGGCCCTGGTCCGGCTTCAGTTTGGAGGGAATCGGCTGAGGCTCTCCCAGCGGAAGTTCAATCCCTGTCACTCCAGCAATCGAGGCCAGCCACCCGAGGGAGACGATCTGTTGATCTGGGCTGTAGCCGGAGCCCGCGAAATCGACCATCTTGCCCTCGCAGATTTCATCCGCCTTGTGACTTATAAGCCTTCCCACCATTCTGATTCCTTCCAGACTCATACCCATCTGGGTTATTCGATCTGTGAAGTGAGGATCGCATCCGTCCACCATCAATATAATTTCAGGTTTGAATTCCTCGGCCAGGGGAACAAAGATCTCATTGAGTGCATATTCGTACGTTCTATCCGCAGACCATGGAGGGAGGGGAATATTCACCGAGTAGCCTTCACCTGCACCATTCCCTATTTCATGGAGAAAACCCTTGCCGGGATAGAGGGTAGAAGGGTTCTGGTGAATCGACATGAACAGTACCCGGGGATCGCTGACAAAAATCTCATAGATGCCATCGCCCGCATGCGCATCGGTATCGATGATCAGGATCCTCTCGAGGCCGAAGTTTTTCATCAGATTCTCTGCACAGATTCCCACATCACTGAAGACTCCGAAGCCCTTCTCGCGCTCCCTGTTTGCATGTTGCACCCCGCCTCCGATCACGAAGGCTTTGCTGTAGGATCCGTTTTCCACCAGTTCCCCGGCGTACTTGCCTGCTCCAGCCAGGAGCTTTGCCGCTCTGACCAGACCCGGAGAAAGGGGGGTATCGAAAGGATCCTTTCCTTTGCACAGCTCGATACGGTCGATGTACTCCTGGGTGTGGACGAGCCTGAGCTCCGAATGTGAGGCGGAGGGTGGTTCAATCACCTCGAAATCACCTTGTCCTCCGAGTTTTTCTTGGAACAGATCAACGAAATTTTGATATCTGTCCTGGGTAAGCACGTGTCCCAGATCGTACTCTTGTAACTTGTCGCTGTATAAAATGGCAAACTTGCGCATTTTCCTCTCCTTTCTGACTGTGAAGGGTCAGCCGCCGAAGTCACCTCCGGACTTGAACATACCGGGTAGGGTCCTGGACGCCGGCTTCTCTGAAGCCCTTCTTTCTCAGAATGCAGCTATCACAGCGACCGCAGGCCTCTCCTTCCGGAGTTGGGTCATAACAGCTGTGAGTCATGCTGTAGTCGACCCCGAGCTCGACACCCTTTCGAATTATCTGTGCCTTGCTCATATGCATGAGGGGCGCTCTGATTCTTATTCTCGTCTTTCCCTCCGTAGTTGCTCTCGTGGCGAGGTTCGCCATCTGCTCGAAGGCCTGGATGTATTCGGGCCGACAATCAGGATAACCGCTGTAATCAACGGCATTTACTCCTATGAATATATCCCACGCCCCCAGCACCTCCGCCCAGGCCAGCGCACAGGAGAGCAAGATGGTGTTACGCGCCGGAACATAGGTCGCCGGGATCTGCTGCTGGCTTTCCCGTTCACTGTGATCTTTTGGCACTTCGATCTCGGCGGTAAGTGCGGAGCCGCCTATCTTCCCCAGGTCAACATCGATAACCAGATGATCCCTGGCACCGAAGGCCTCTGCCACCCTCCCTGCCGCCTGCAGCTCCAGGGCATGGCGTTGGCCATATCGACAACTCAGGCTGTAGATCTCATAACCTTCCTGCCTGGCCACAGCCACGGCAGTGGTGGAATCAACCCCACCGCTGGAAAGTACAACTGCTCTGCTGTTCTCGCTCATGGACTCCTTTGCCTTCACACACCTCTCTGGCCGGGGCCCCAGATCATCTTGTGGAGCTGCAGATGAAGTCTTACCTGGAGATGATCTTCGAGAATCCACTCAGCCAGGATCCGGGGTTCTGTTTTCTCCAGGACCGGGGAAAAGTGGACGGAATTGTTCCTGGAATGGACCTGACGCATGAAATCCAGTATTTCCCTGGCGAACTCGTAATCTTCCCTGCCGCCGATGACAAATTTGACCTCGTCTCTGTCGGTCAGCCTGCTCAGGTTCCCGAGATCGTTCCGGCTGCTCTCACCGCTGGATGGGCACTTGATGTCAACAATCTTCACGCACCGGTTGTCAACCTTGCTGATGTCCTGGCTCCCGTTGGTTTCCATCAAAACCCGGTAGCCCTGTTCAAGCAAGCGACTGATGAGAAACGGCGTCTCTTCCTGGATCAAGGGTTCACCACCTGTAACTTCAACGAGAGCACATCGGTACAGGGAAACCAGATCAACAATCTTGCCGATCTCCAGTTGTTGGCCCTCTTCATAGGCATACTGCGTATCACAAAACGAGCACCTCAGGTTACATCCGGTGAGCCTGATAAAAACGCAAGGGTAGCCGGCGTAGGAAGACTCCCCCTGGATGCTGTAGAAAATCTCGCTAACCTTCAGACCCACCTATCCCTCCAGCGAGAGCCATCTGGACTCCTGGACCCGCTTGCGGTATGACTTCGCTATATACCCGGCACAGAATCGCTTGACCTGCCGGCCTCAACCTGACTATAGCACATTTCTGGTCATCACCCTACCTGTGCTGGCACCGAAATCACCGCAACATTACCGCAAGGCTCTCACCTCTGCTTTTCTGGTGTTTCCGAGAAATGGAGCCTCATGCTGGTAGAGTTTGCTATGCATTCGATGTTTCTGGTATTGTTTAAATTCGGCCGAACTCAGCGGGAGCTGGTAAGTGTCTACGCTCTCAATCGCGGCTGGAAAGCCGCTCCCACAGAATGACCGTCATCGTATTTGCGACTCGAAGGACCAAGTAAACATCGGCATAAATAAGATGATGTATTCACTTGCATCTTTGACTCATTGCCATTCGAGTGGAAATTCACCCGCGAAGACCTGAAAAAATTTACTATCCAGATTAGAGAAAAAGCAAAAACCGGCGGCTTGAAAATACGTCATCGAATTTTCGCCCCAGTGCACTAAGCAGTAAGGGAAGAGGTGGTAACGGGGTGACAAGGTGAGCAGACCAACGGGACCAATTTCAGGCTTGATCAAAAATATAGACGGCGGCCAGCGTTTCTGGATTTCTTGACAATTCCAACCCGCGTGATACCATACTAACATCTCGAAAATATCGTAATTTCAGTCAAGTATTGCGGTCATCCATACGAGGAAACCTCTTGGCTCTCCTGAAACTCCAATCAGTGAGCAAGCAATTCGGGGAACTCTGGGCCCTGAAAGACATCGAGTTCAGCATGAATGAAGGTGAGATCGTTGGCCTGGTAGGACCCAATGGTGCCGGGAAAACAACCCTGTTCAATGTTATCACCGGTCGGAGCAGACCGGACGGCGGCCGAATCTTCTTCAAGGGCAAAGATATCACCTGCTGCAAGCCAGACGAAATCTGCCGGTTGGGGATCAGCAGGACTTTCCAGTCGTCTCGACCTTTTGCCAGGATGACCAGCCTGGACAACGTCGTAGTGGGACGCGTCTTCGGGAACGGATTTCGCCCTCGCACCCGGCCGGAAGACATCGAGGAGGCAGGCCGCCTTCTGGAAGTTGTCGGAATTGCTCATAAAGCACAGACCCTCGCGGCTGACCTCACGCTCAGTGAACAACGGCGGTTGGACCTTGCCCGGGCCCTTGCCACCGAACCCAGCCTGCTGCTCCTGGACGAAGTGGCCGCCGGCTTCAGTCCGGCCGCAGTGAAACAAGCGGTGGATTTAATCCGCCGGGTACGGCAGCGAGGGGTCGCCCTCTTTATCATCGACCACTTTCTCAACTTGAGTCTTCGGGTATCTGACCGGTTGCTGGCTCTGGAACACGGAAAGAAAATCACAGAGGGTAAACCCCAAGTGGTCATGAGAAACCCTGAGGTAATCCGTGCCTACCTTGGCATGCAGGAAGAGAATTCAGACCACTGACACCACTAATCCATTCCTGGCGGTTGCTTGGGGAGCCGCACAGGAAACGGACAGGTGCTGACGGACAGAGGAAAGCACTGATTGAATCCCGTGCCGTTAGCCGTCAAGAAGGAAATCTTCATATGGACATCAACAAGCCGCTCCTGGCCGTTCGAAATCTGAGCTTCTCCTACGGTGATATCCAGACGCTCTTTCACGTGAACCTTTCTGTGTGTGCTGGCCAGATCGTTTCCATCGTGGGCCCGAACGGCTCGGGCAAAACCACCCTCATGAAAGCCGTAGCCGGTCTTTTGCGACCGGTAGAGGGACGTATCACGTACGAAGGGAGGGATATCCAGACTCTTCCCGTCCATGAGGTGGTGCGCCAGGGCCTGGTGTATGTTCCCGAAGGCATGAAGGTGTTTCCTTTCATGAGTATTGTGGAAAATCTGGAAGTGGGTGCCTATACCTCCCGAGCATGGAAGAACGACCGGCTTTCGTTTGTCTTCGAGCTTTTTCCTGCTCTGGCCGAAAAGCGGCGACAGCTGGCCAGGACGCTCAGCGGCGGCCAGAAGCGCATGCTGACCCTGGCCCGGGGACTCATGACCGGCGCCCGGTTGCTCATGTTGGACGATCCCTTTCTGGGTCTCGCCCCCAGGGATGTGAACCGGCTCTGCAATACCCTGAAACAGATCAGAAGCCACGGCATTACCCTGTTGATGGCCGGACAGCACGTACGCAGGATTCTCAGGGTTGCCGGACGTGCCTATCTCATCGAGGAGGGCAGAATCACCCTGTCCGGGAGCGGCAACCA
Organism: Syntrophobacteria bacterium; assembly: GCA_046538315.1. GTDB lineage: Bacteria > Desulfobacterota > Syntrophobacteria > BM002 > BM002 > JBKHJD01. Next base: position 3,395 of record JBKHJD010000066.1, on the reverse strand, counting down.
CCTCCTGGGTCATCCCCATTTGCAAGAAAGCCTGTTTGGAATCACCGCAAAGGCTGATGCTGTCGGGTAGAGCGGTTCCCACCAGCCGCCAATCTGGTCGGGCACTCCCAACAAACGCGTTCTCCAACGCCCTGCGCGTTCTGGGTGGCGCGCCGCCGGTGTCATCGTGATCGACGCCCACTGTCATCTCTATTCGGACAAATACGATGCTGATCGTGATCTGGTCATCCAGCGCGCCAGGAGGCGGCTCGAGGCCGTGGTGATCTCTGCGGTTGACTGTGAAAGCCTGGACAAGGCCCTGGCCATCCGCAGGAAGTATCCTGACTTCATCTACGTAACCGCCGGGATTCACCCCAGGAAGGCCGCACAGCTCACAGAGGAAAAGCTCCATCAGTTGTGGCAGGCCGTCTGGAACATGCAAGAGGAACTTGTTGCCGTGGGCGAGGTGGGTCCTGACTTCCATCACGTAAAAGACCCGCATCTCCGGGAGCGTCAACTTCTGGTGCTTGAAAGTGCCCTGGTCCAGGCGGAGTCGTTGAATCTTCCCCTGGTGATCCATGCTCGCCGGGCAGAAGAGGCTGCCCTGGAAGTCGTCTCCCGCAGCCGAATCCCTGTGCTGTTTCACTGCTTTTCCGGAAGCAAACAAGTTGCCGGGAAAATTGGCGCTCGCGGCTTTTACGTCTCCTTCTCGGCCCTGCTGTTGATAAACACCGGGCTTCGGGAGGTGGCCGGGGAAATGCCACCCGAACGTATTCTCACCGAAACGGACAGTCCCGCCCTCTCCCCGTCGCCTGCTCAACCCAGAAATGAACCGGCCTTTGTCGAAATGGTTGTCTCCTGTCTGGCGAAACTGCTACAATGCAACCCGATGCAGATGGCCGCATTGACCGCGGCGAACGCCCGGACGTTTTATCGCCTCGCTGCCCGTCCAGGCCCATAGTGCTTGCATTCTCTCTATGTTTCAGAGTAGCTTGATTCTCGGTCTGCCACTCCCGGTTGCGTACATGGGCAAACCCTGTCGGGACAGCTGGTTCTCTGGCATGCAATATCGAAATGTATAACCCTGGAGGATGACCCATGACTGATGAGCTCAAGGTCGGCAACAGCAATGAAATGCAACGGCAAACTACCGAGGAAATGTCCGCACAAAAGGTCTATCCACACGTACCCGATGTCTACGCTTCTCGTGCTATGGTGGGACACATCGAGGAGGTCTGTGCTGACATGGTCCTTCCCTATCTGGGAGAAGGGGAACAGACGGTGGGGATCGGTATGAATTTCAAACATCTCGCGGCTACACCTCTGGGAATGAAAGTTCGCTTCAACGCTCGATTGGTGGAAATTGAGGGCAAGAAACTTACCTTTCAGGTGGAAGCCTTTGATGAAGTGGACAAAATCGGCGAAGCCACCCACGAACGATTCATCATCAATGGAGAGAAGTTCACCAGCAAGGTTGCCCAGAAGGCAAAAAAAGCATAACGCCTGGCTCTACAAGCACTAGGCACTAGCTGGTACTTGATTGCATAGATCAGTCTTAGAATTATGGATATCCTGAAATACCACTGTCTCCTCTCCCTTGACGGAGGAGGACAAAACTCGGGGTGATAGGATAGATGGAGGGGAGGGGAAAGGGATATTTCAGACTGGTAGGAATCTAGAAAATCGGTGCTCGATGCCCCGATCACAGACCACTGATTTTTGCAACTTGGCGCTAGGCGCATTGGACTGGAAAAGGAGGTGGGCCATATGACGGTAGGTGACCCGGTACGCCAACTGGATGCCATTCTCCGGCCCAGAAGCCTGGCAGTGGTGGGAGCCTCAAGCAGTCCCGACAAGCTGGGCCACGAGATTCTGAAAAATATCCTTGACAGCGGCTTCCAGGGAGCCGTCTACCCCATTAATCCCAAGGCCGACGCCATCCTCGATCTGCCCTGTTATGCATCTGTCAAAGATCTCCAGCAACCACCGGATCTGGCCATTCTCATCATTCCGGCCCGATTTGTGCCTCGGGCTGTACAGGACTGCGGCGAAAAGGGCGTGAGGGGTGCAGTGATCATCACCGGCGGGTTCAGCGAGGCTGGAGCCGAGGGCGAAGCACTGCAACAGCAGCTTACAGAGATAGCCGGCAATTTCGGCATGAGGCTTATCGGGCCGAACTGCCAGGGGATAAACAACCCTCATCATCCCGTTTGTGCCTCCTGGCCTCTGCTTACCTATCGCGGCAAGGTGGCGATCATATCTCAGAGTGGTACGGTGGGCGCTGCCATGATGGACTGGTTTTCCGAGGAAAAACTGGGCGTTTCCAGCTTTGTGAGTATGGGCAATCGCGCTGACGTGGATGAAGCGGACCTCATTGACTATTTCAACCAGGATAGCCACACCAGGGTTATTGCCGCTTACATCGAAGGGATAAAACGTCCGGGCAGGTTCCTGGAGTCAATGGAGCGGTTGCAAAAACCAATGGTTGTGCTCAAGTCAGGCCGAACACCAAAGGGCAAGGTAGCGGCCGAGTCTCACACCAAGGCTCTGGCCGGAGCCGACGCCATCCACGAAGCACTGTTTACAAAATATGGCATCTGCCGGGCCTATACGATCGAGGAATTCTACGACTATGCCAAGGCACTGGCATATCTGCAACCGCCGGAAGGCAACCGCATTCTCTTTATCACCACCTCAGGGGGTGCCGCTATTCTCGCCATGGACGAGGCCGAGCAGCAGGGCCTGGACCCATCGCCCCTGCCTGCGAACGCCGCTGCGGCGATCACCTCTTTCGTGCCTCCTCATGCCATAAAAACCAACCCCGTCGACCTGACGGGAGATGCCACGGCCGCAATGTTTGCCGACGTTATCCGGGAGACCCGGCAATACTACGATACCCTGGGGGTAATCTTCGGGGACCCGGTGGAAGGCGCTTGCGACATCGTCACCCGGGGAGCCAATGAACTGGTGATCTTTATGGGAGGCGCGGATGTTGAGCGCCGGGAACGCGAGCTCATGCACCTCAAAGAGATACCGGTCTTTCCTACCCCGGAACGAGGGGTCAAGGCGCTGGCCCGGGTGCTGGAGCGCAAGGTCCTGGCCCCTTCCCAAAAGCCCACCCTGACAGTTCCGGCCAGCGGGCGCCACCTGCCGCCTTCGGAGGCACTCAGCCTCATGGCCGAACAGGGATTGCCCTGTTGCCCTTTCGGCCTGGCCGACAGCCCGAGCGCTGCCAGCAAGATCGCTCGGGAACTGGGATACCCTGTCTGTCTCAAAATCAGCTCCCCCGACATCGTTCACAAGAGCGATATGGGCGGGGTTCGTCTCAATCTTGACGCCGATCAAGCAGTGGGGCATGCTTACGACGAACTGCTGGCGGCAGCGCACACTGCCTTCCCCGGGGCCCGGTTGGAAGG
>JBKHJD010000065.1:0-9462 GCA_046538315.1 Syntrophobacteria bacterium | reverse complement strand
GGCTATTTTGGTCGCAAAAGGAAGGAAGCCATCTTGGGCTATGAAGCTTTTGTCAAAGAAGGGATCTCTCAGGGGAGACGGCCCGATCTGGTCGGAGGGGGTTTGATTCGGAGCATGGGAGGCTGGGCCCAGGTTTTATCGTTGCGACGCAAAGGGATCAAGGTGGCAGCGGATGAGAGGATCCTGGGAAGCAGTGAATTTGTAGAGACCGTGTTGTCGGAGGCGGATGAGCGGGAGCGGCAGAGCTTGAGGTTATCGGCAAGAATTGGAGATTTACCGTCTCTGGCTCGGAAGATAGCTCAGGCAGAGGGAATTGGGGAGTCGGCGCTCCGATCGGGGAGCAAGCAGAGAAAGGTATCCAGGGCCAGGCGCTTGTTCTCTCAGCTGGCGGTGAAAAGGATGGGGTATCCTGGAGCGGAAGTGGCGCGCTTCCTTGGTGTGACCACCTCTGCGGTTGTTCGCTCAGCGAATTCAGAGGAGTTATCTCAGGTGGAGAGCTACCTGAAAGTTTATTGAGAAACTACGTCCCCTTTTACACGCGCGTCCCCTTTTACACGCGCATACCCGGGTCATCGCCCTCCACATGGAAGGAATGAGGCGCGGGCGGCAATTTCTCCAGGCCGCTGCACGTGTCTCCCGGAAAAAGCCGGTCATTGTGTTGAAAACGGGCAGGAGTGCGGCCGGAGCTCGGGCCGCTCAATCCCATACGGGTGCCATGGCAGGAGAGGATGAGCTGTTTTCGATGGCCTTTGCCCAGGCCGGACTCATTCGTGTGGGGGACATGACCGAACTTCGCGCAGCAAGCGAGGCTTTCGTCAAGTTCTCTTCCATGAAAGGACCAAGGCTGGGGGTAGTGACAGCATCCGGTGCCTGCGGGATCATGGCAGCCGACGCCTGCGAAGCGTACAGCCTGGAGATGGCGGCTCTTCCGGATGAGGTCACGGAACAGCTCGAAGATCCCGCCATCGCCTGGCACCGAATCCGCAACCCTGTGGATATCTGGCCTCTGGGGATGATTTCCGGGTCAGTTACCGAGGTATTCAAAAGAGCACTGCGATGCCTGCTGCATGAAGACCAGGTGGACGGCATACTGGCAATTGCACCGGCACTGTCATCACCGCTCCATCAGGACCTGGACGTGGTGCGTACAGTTCAGAACATCCAGGCCGAAAATAACAGACACAAACCGATTGCTCTGTGCTCCTATGGTGATGGCGTAGCCGCTCAGTACCAGGAGCTCTCCGGGACGGCAGATGTTGGTTGCTTTGACTCGATCGAGGAGGCCGTCATGGGCCTTGCTGCTGCCTGGCGTTATGAAGAATGTCGCCACGAGCGGATCGGCGATAGAGATTTCCTGGCGGCAGACGAGCCGACACCGTCAAAACCGGCGCCTTTGCTTGAGGGAGATCTTCTGGTTGGAGAGCCGGCCTATTCGCTCCTGAAAAACTTCAAGATCCCGGTGGCTCCAGGCCGGCTGGCGCGGGATGAGCAAAGCGCCGCCTCCATTGCCAGGGAAGTGGGGTTTCCCGTGGTATTGAAAATTATCTCGCCCCAGTGGCTGCACAAATCCGACTGGGGCGGGGTCTGTGTCAATGTCGCAACCGAAGCCGAAGTTCGGCGTTGCTATGCGAACCTGGCCGGTCTGTTCCCACAGCGCACACCGGATGGAACTCTGGAAGGGATCCTGGTGCAGAAACAGGTGGAGGGCACGGAGATACTGATGGGCATCAAAAGGGACGAGCAATTCGGGCCGGTACTGATGGTGGGTGCGGGCGGTATCTACACGGAGATCTTCAAGGATGTGGCCCGGTCTCTGGTGCCGCTCCAGCGTGCTGATGCTGAGAGCCTGCTGCGGTCGCTGCGTATCTATCCCATCTTGAGAGGGATCCGGGGGCGGCAGGGGGTAGATATCGCCGCAGTGGCAGAGACCCTGGTTACGGTATCCCGACTGGCTCTGGCCTATCCAGAGATACAGGAGCTTGATCTCAATCCGGTGTTTGCCGGGCCTGATGGCTGCTGGTGCGCCGATTGTCGCATCGTTCAGCAGCACGGATCACCTGAGGCGCGTTCGGTTTCCTGAGTACTTCGAGTCGCACATACGGTGACAACGATCAGCCGCAAAGATGCTCTCCAATGCTGCCTCCGTTCGGCCCGTCGTCGACCCTGCGCTACATTCGGCCTGCCCTCGGCCGTGAGCTCGGGCCGAACGGAGCTCATGTCGAAGGCAGACCGAAGGGAGCTCACGGCCGAGGGCAGTACTCAGTCCTGCGGGAATACATTCGTCATCGAATGTATGAATTGAAGGACTGAGCCCGAGCTGAGCCAACATGCAGGCGGGAACGAATCCACCTGATGTTCTCCTCTGATACGGGCTATTGCAGCAAGCCTTTGGTCAGGGCCTCTGCGGGCCTGCCATTCACGGTAAGGTTCCCGTAGGCAAGTTGCAGCTTCGCCCTGTAGTGGTCATCCACACGGACGAGCAGCCCCTGACCTTCAAGGTTATCAAGCTGTTTGTCTACCATTGCCGCAGCAAGCCGTTTGCTGTGTTCGGCGCTGAGCTTCGCATCTCTTTCCACGGCCGCCAATGCCAGCATGGCCTGGTACCGGCTTGCCAACGCCTGTTTCAGGTATGCAGCGGGCAGTTTGAGCTCGGCATCGAGACGTACTCTCGGCAGCAGCAACTCCCACTGGTTGATGTCGAACTCGGCGTCGCCCGCGAACTTGAGTGAAGCATTTCCCAGAATCTTACCCCGATCTGTTTCCAGGCCTATGCGACTGATTTCCATTTCCGGTGAATGCCTCAGGAGGTCTTTGAACAAGGGGGCAAGGCTTTCAGGAATCCGTTTTACTGCGGCCGGATCGGAGGAAGCTTTTGTTTGAGCCAGGATCTGGAATTCTTTACTCAGTTTCGTAATGGCTTCGGGATCAATATTGCGAAATTCTATGGTGCAGGTACCGCGCTTGAAGGAGCTGTCGTTCACCTTCACCTCTCCACAGGCAAAATCGTACAACCAGCGCAGCATGTTCTCACGCTCCTGCTGCTTGACGGTCAGGGCAATATCACCGGCCTGAAGACTGTACACCGCTCCATCCATGACCCTCTTGAACGTAAAGTTCTCGGCTCGCAGGGAGAGATCTCCCAGCCAGTATGTGGATGGAGTCCTGTCAAAGTTGCCGTTCACAGAAACGTCCGCGATGACAAGGCGGTCCCGCGCCTTCTCGATGGACAACTCGGGTACTTCCAGCTCCAGATCAACGAGCTTGTCTGTGTTTGAGCCTACCACAGTGCCGTGTATCCCGTGCCACACTACTGTGGCATTTCCGTCCTTGCTGGCGCCCTCGTACGATGGACTGGTAATGTGAGTGGTGACGGTGCCGTCCAGCTCCACAGTGCTGGTGCAGCCGATGGCGGGCTTTCGACCGAAATAGAATGAGAGGTCGTCCCGGATTTCTTCAGGCAGCTCCACCGTGGTCTCGATTGCAGCGCAGGCGAGCTGCGGAACCACCCCGGTACCGAAAACAAGCGGCCCGTGGCGGATGCGATGACTGAGGGTACATGTGTAGGACTTCGGACCTGTTTGGAGTTCAACCAGAGAGGTTGCCGCGGAAGAGAACAGACCTCGATGGTAGTCCTTGCCCGTGAAGGTGAAACTTCCGGGACTCGACAACGCCCGAAGATTATCGGCAAAAGAAGCCTCGACTCTTTTGCCCATCCAGAAGGACCCCACCCCCACAAGGGTGCCAGCAACGAGGACCAGAGCGGCTCCGGTGAGCGCCAGGGCTCTGAACCCAGACTTGCCTTTCGGGCGTTTTCGCCGCTGCGTTGCCCCCGCCTGCGCTCGTCTCTGTTGTAGTCCATCGCCAGATTGTCCCGGTGCACGGCTTGCCGGTTGAGGAGCAGCATCGGTCTTTTCCAGAGAGGATTGCTCCATGTGCGGCGGCTCGATGATGAACGACCGCCCGCATTTTTTGCACGTTGCCCTTGTTTTCCTTGTGGGTATTTTTTGCAGAGTGTAGACCGTGTTGCATCCTGTGCAGGTTACCTTCATGACGCGCTCCTTGAGAGTGGCCGTGCGTGGGGGAGCCCTTTTCCGGGAAAGCTGTCATGGTGCGAGAGGTCATGAAAATACCTCCCGCAGCCGTAGCCAGAGAGGAACTGCCGCAAAAATTCAGCTCCCGTACTATGAGAATTTGTTGGTGTTGTTAAGCAAATATGGTGCCATAAACAGGGAGGCAAGCACCGGGTGAAGCCAGGGCCGGTACTAGATACTGGGATGATGCGAAACGGGCTCAGCCGTGAACAGCCTGGTGGATTTCCAGTGTGTGCGCTTCTCTATCACTGGGAACGTGGAGGCGAAGGGCATCACCTGTGATGCGATGAGGGATTATTGTACCGTCCAGGATCGCTGACCCGCCGACCAGACCATGAAAGACCATGGTCCAGTGACTGCCGCCCGGGTGGTAGCCGCCCTCTGGTTGTTTCCATGTAAGCCTGAGGCCGTCTCCGTGTGGTCGCAGCCGGAACGCGGTGATCCGGTACTCACCTTGCCTGTAGGCCACGCTCGCCCCATCGTCTTCGTAGAATTCGAAATCTCTCCTTCCCGGCCAGAGGTGGAAACAGAGGCTTGCAGAATCAATTGCTCCAGTATGGCAGGCGGGCTGCCACAGGGGAATGATGGCTCCGGCCCGCACGAACAGAGGCAACTCATCCAGAGGGGCCGCAGCCAGAACATGCACCGGACCGCTCAGCCGGGCATTCTCCCCCGGTTTCCAGCGATACCAGGAACCTTGCGGGAGGTACACTGCCCGAGCCGTCAGTCCCGGCGCAAGCACGGGCGCCAGCAGCAGGTCCGGGCCAAGCATACATTGATCGTTGAGGTTGAAGGTGCACTCATCTTCCGGATAGTGCCAGACCAGCGGCCGCAGAACCGGGGCACCGGTCTGCGCCGCTTCACGAAACAGGTTGTACATACAGGGGAGCAACCGGTAGCGAAGCTCCAGGTACTTTCTACATATGGCCTCCACTTCGCCACCGAAGACCCAGGGTTCTTGCGCTCTGGTACCCCTGGCTGTATGGTTTCGGCAGAAGGGATAGAATGCCCCTGCCTGCATCCACCTCGCAAGGAGCTCACCTGTGGCATCGCCGCCGAAGCCACCGATGTCGACGCCCACGAACGGCATTCCCGAAAGGCCCAGATTCATCAGAAAAGGCAGACTGGCCGCCAGGTGCTCCCAGGCAGAACTGTTGTCGCCGCCCCATAGTGCCGCTACCCGCTGGGCGCCGCCGAACGCGGCTCGGGTGAGAATGAACGGACGCAGGTCCGGTCTGTGTTCCAGCATTCCCTGGCAGGTGGCATGTGGACGCTCAAGCCGCCGGGTGCGGCAATGGTTTTGTTTTCCAACAGAGAAAGCTCGTCGCTCCAACTCCGGTCCACCACGGCTTCAGAGCGGTAGGGGGGCAGATTTTCCAGCGGGCTGATCCGCACTCTGAGGGTTCCGCCGGCACCGCTGGCGAACTCCACGACTCCCCGGCTGGTGGCGGCAACCAGGCGGTGATCATGGATTCGCATGTCTTCCACGGTCCCAAGACTTCGCAGGGGTGATGACATGGCGTTTTTCTACAGAACGAAGTGTATTGCTGCGCCGCCAGGTTTCAATGAATGGTACCCCACCACCAGGGCTTCTGCCTGCAACGGCCGTAGGCTTCGGCACCGCATCAATCACGTGGCCGAGCCCAACGGTTTGCGCTGTCTGGCACAGCCGGGCATGCGCCTCGGTATCGCTTCCTCATTTACCCTCGCTCACTTTTCCAAGAACCGCTGCGCTAGGTGTCGAGCGACAAGCGGCGCATTGCCACCGGCCCGATTGTTGATGACCACACTGATGTGTACCCTCTGATTGAGAGCAGCATCCATCAGTTCAGTGGTCTCTTCAATCATTGCCGGATGTAGCATTCCATCAACCAGAGCGTTGAAAGGATGGGCCTGGGCGTATGCATCCTCATACCGTACCCCGCGAGGGGTCATGAGACGAACAATGCAGTGTCCGCCGGAGTTGAAGAACCTGCGGCCGGATTTGGCAAACTGCTTTTGGAGGGAGGGAAGCCACGTCCAGTGCGAAAGGACTTGCCCAACACCGTGTCTCTCAAGTACCTGGAAGACGGGCCTGATGAGGAAGGATTCGGTTCTGAGTTCAACATGGTAGCGATCATCTTCGGGTATTTCCTCGAAGAAAGCGTTCAGAGCCTCTGCCATCTCTTTTGGAGGAGTGCGGTCTTTCTTCCGTTGATATTCCTGTTCGAAGATCAGTCCCTGGAGATGAGAGCCTAGAAGCTCCACCGCTGGCTCAAAGAACTGGCGCTTGAAAATTCCGGCGTTCAGGTAGGCTTCATTTTCGATGAACGTGCCCCCACGCCACAGCTTCTGTGCAAAGATTACCTGCGGCACCTTGAGGATTACCTGATCTCCGTTTTTCAGATGTTGGCGGTATCTCTGGAGGATGTGGTAGTTGGAGGTGGGCTTGCCGTCGTTTTCCAGCAAAAGTCGGTAGAAAGTGAAGTCCAGTTCGAGGGTCCCGAAGTGTTCGAAATACTCCTCCACGCTGTCAACCGGAAGGACTTCTTCCACGAAGGACTGCCCGCCGACCTTGTTGGTCCGTCTGGTTATTCGATCGGCGTAGCGATCCCTGGAATAGATCTGCTCGATCCATCCAGCATAGCGATCACTGGCCGTGCCAATGACGATATTGGCGTGGAGGCCGCGAAAGTGGAAGTTTTCAGGGCCGAGGGATTCCTGGCTCACCATTTGTCTCTAGCGCAATGGGTTCATTACGCTGTGATTATATCACAGGAGTTTGAGCTTGATGAGCCCGCCGCAGGCCGCCCGGACACAGACGAGACTACACCCTGGGTGCACCGGTAATGGCATGGGGATCGTTGCTCTTGAGTGAAACAACTGACCAGGAGGAAGCCTTGTGTTGACGGTGAATCACGAAAGGTCGCTGTGAAGTCCCCCTTTTGTAAAGGGGGATGTAGGGGGATTTTGAAGCGTTGCGAAATCCCCCCGTGAAGGAAGGAGCCAGAAGCACTATCGTATCCCCTGCCTCTTTATCGCCTACGGTTGTACCCTTTGAACCTTGAGCCTTGAACCTGGTACTTACTCTACCCTCGTGCGGTACGCCCTGATAATGTCATGGCGACGCAGTACTCCAAGCAGACGGCTTCTATCCTTCCTGTCCACGACCGGAAGACGGCCGTAGTCTTCTTTGTTGGCCTGTAGCACCTCGTGGAGAGTCTGGTCCGGATAGAGCAGAAAAGGATTTCGTGTGGCGATGTCACCTGCGGTAGCTTCCTCGTTTCCTCTCTGCAAAGCCCGGTCCAGATCTGCAATCGTAACACAGCCCAGTAGACGTCCGCTTTCCTCCAGGACCGGAAAACCATGATGACCTGTACTGCGCAATTGCTGTTCCAACTCTTTAACTGACATGCCGGGCGAAACTGTAGGGAAATTACGGGTCATCACGTCTTCGACCCTGATTTGCTTCAGCACATTGCCTGCTGTTTCCAGGCGAACATCCAGCAAGCTCTCTTGAGGAAAATCCATCTTCTCAATGAACTGTTCGTTAAAATCAAGGCGAGAAGACAACTCGATGTGGTCGATGAAAGAGTTCAGCGTGTTGGCGAGCCGCCAGTGATCCTTGGATAAAAGCACGATCGATGCTCCCGTACTGGCAGCATTCCCCAGGGAACAGACGATGCCGGGATCAACCGGGGGAATAAGGCCGATACTCATGGCACTGTCGGGGCTGATATAATTGCCCAGCGCTCCTGCCAGGTACACATGATCGATGTCCTGAGCTTCGATCCCCATCTCGTTCATCAAGATTGTCACTCCAGCTGCAATAGCCCCCTTGGCGAGCTGGAGTTCGCGGACATCCTTCTGGGTGAGACGGACCCGTCGGCCATCGTAGCTTTCTTCGGCCGAGGCAATGAGAAAGTCATGTACGCCATCTCGCTCCACGATTCTTGAGCGCAGGGCCACCCCCGGCCCTTGTTCAGGTTGTCGAATCAAGCCTTCGTGATCGATCACGCCAAGCTCCAGAAGCACAGCGACGAGCTGCACCAGTCCACTACCGCAGACTCCCTTGGGCTTGATGTTACCGATAACCTGATAATGAAGGTTTCCTTTTTCGAACGTTACATCCTCAATGGCTCCGGCTGCGGCGATCATGCCATGCGAGATACGGGCACCCTCCAGAGCAGGACCGGCGGCAGCGGAGCACGTCATCAACCTGTTGCGGTTGCCAAGAAAGATCTCTCCATTGGTGCCGAAATCCAATGCAAGGATAGTATCCTTTTCCTCTTCCATGGCACCGGAGGCAAGAATGACGCTCAGCAAATCTCCACCGATATATCCGGATTTTGTGGGCATCATGTACAGTAACGCCTCAGTACCGAGTTCCAGCCCCACATCGGTCGCCCTTGCTACCAGACCGTCGGTGAGCACGGGCGCGAAAGGTGCCTCGGCGATTCCCGAGGGGTCCAGTCCGAGGAGAAGGTGCTGCATGGTGGTATTGCCCGCCGCAACAGCAATGAGGATATCCTGCGGGCTGACCTTTACCGTTCTGGCAAGACGCCTGATGAGATGGTTCAGGTCGTCAACGAGCGTCTGGTACAGGTTTTCCAGACCGTTTGGATTGTCCTTGACGTACTGATGGCGGGCAATGACATCCGTTCCAAATTTGCTTTGCTTGTTGAGGCAGGAAACCACAGCTACATCGCTCCCATGGACCAGATTGACAAGCCTGCCTACCAGCGTGGTTGTACCGATATCAAAGACCATCCCATAGAGGGAGTCCATTTTCTCTGGCCTCAGCCAGGTCATTAAACAATTTTCATGAAACACGGCCGCTCCCCGAAATTGGGTTTCCTTCAAACGCTGCGGACAGGTGCGAAGGCAGTGGAGAGAGGGTGTGAGCGAACGATACTCAGGCCCGAGCACATGTCTGATCCTGTCCAGGTTGGAGGTTCCATCATCTGGAAGGCTGGGAGGTAACGCAACGGTCCGTTGATCCAGAAGGGGATCGAGGTAGAACTGGGGTCGGTCCCCTGTTACGAGGATCTGGGAAAATTGCATCTCGGACTCGGGTTCCCGGAGATAGACCACCAGGTTCTTGTGGACCGTGGTGCGGCAGGCGAGTCGAATGCCTTCCCTGATCTCCGCTTCGTTTAGCAGGTCCTTTTCCTCCTCCGAAAGTGAGCCCAGAGAAGAGAGCACCTTGATCTTGCATTTTCCACATTTGCCCAACCCCCCGCACTCTCCGAGCTTGATCCCCGCCTCCTGTAAAGCCTTCCAGACGGTTTCTCCTTCCCGAACGTTCAACCACAGATCATCAGGTAAAACATTCAACAGCAATATTTCAGCGTCTATATTCTATACATGATCGACGACCAAATGATTGCAA
>JBKHJD010000064.1:0-9529 GCA_046538315.1 Syntrophobacteria bacterium | reverse complement strand
TCCAACATTCCATTATTCCATTATTCCAATTGTGAGCGGAGCGAACTAAGTTCAGTTTAGCAGGTAGTTTTTCATCTGGTTCATGTCGTAATTTCCCCCGTCGGCCGGGCGGCCGCGGCCACCCCGGCCACTCTCTATGTGCCTGTACAGAGGGCTCTTCATGTCCGAGTACGACACGGTTATCCTCGGTGCTGGACCGGGCGGGTACGTCGCTGCCATTCGTGCGGCCCAACTGGGTGCCAGGGTGTGCATCATTGAAAAGGACTTCGTCGGCGGCACCTGTCTCAATTGGGGCTGTATTCCGACGAAAGCCATGTATAAATGTGCTGTGCTCTACGAGCAGATGTGCAGTGCAGAAGATTTCGGGCTGAGCTGCACCCGCCCCGCAGCCCACCTGGACAAGATTGTCGCCCGCAACCACCGGATCGTTACAGGGCTCAGGCAGGGGGTCGAGAGGCTGTTCAAAAAGCACAGGATAAATCTCATCTTCGGCCGGGGCCTTGTGAGAGGTCCCGGCGAAGTGGAGGTCACGCGAACAGATCAGGGCAAACAGACCGTCCGCGGCAGGCAACTTGTCATTGCCACAGGCTCTGAGCCCATGGCCCTGGATCTGCTCCCTTGTGACCACCGGAGGATTCTCAGTACCCGCAGTATCCTGGAGCTGGAGAGAGTCCCTGAAAGTCTTTTTATTGTGGGAGGCGGTGTCTCCGGCTGTGAATTTGCCTTCCTCTTCAGTGCCCTTGGATCAACCGTTCACATCAGCAAGCGAAGCAAAGAGCCCATCAAAGGGCTGGACCGGGACCTCAACAAAACTCTCATTCGAGCCCTCAAAAAGCGAAAGATCAGGCTCCATCTCGAAGACCCGCCGGTTGCCGCGACGCAGACACCCACCGGGATCGAAATCACGCTCAGCTCAGGCAAACGTGTCGAGGCGGAAACGGTCCTGGTTACAGTGGGGCGGGTCCCCGTCTCTTCCGGAATCGGCCTGGAGGAATTGGGTCTCGACCTGGCGCACGGCTATATCCAGGTGAACCGTCATTGCCAGACCAATGTTGCAGGGATCTACGCCATCGGTGATGTGACCGGCAAGAAGGAGCTGGCCCACTTCGCCTCGCACCAGGGATTGGTCGCTGTAGAGCACGGCCTGGGAAACAGCCGCGCGGCGGTTGCCGAGCACGCTGTCCCCATCGCCATCTTTACCAGACCCGAGATCGCCGCCGTCGGGCTTACCAGTGAGCAGTGTTTCGAGCAGGGTATCGCCTGCCGTGAGGGGATGTTTCCTTTTCGTGCCCTCGGCAAGTCGCACGCCATTGGTGAAATTGACGGGTTTGTCAAAGTCGTCGCCGCTGAAAAGGATGAGCGCATCGTCGGTATGCACATGATCGGACCGGATGCCAGCACGCTCGTTGCCGAATGCACCCTGGCGGTAAACCGGGGTGCCACCCTGGGTGAGTTGGCCCGGACGATTCACGCCCATCCCACCGTCTCCGAGGCGGTATGGGAGGCAGCCGCGGAGGTCAGCGGTCTATCCATTCACAAGTTGGATCTTGGCCTCTAGGAAAGTAGCAGCAGGCATCGGTCAATTAGGTACCCACCGTGACCAGGCTGGATCGTCCCCAAGATGGCTGGCTCGTAAACCTTGGTCAGACCAATTACCGTCAGGTCCTGGATCTGCAGCACAGACTGGTACAGCTGCGCCGTGAAAACCATGTCCCCGACATCCTGTTGTTGGTGGAGCATGACCCCGTGATAACCATGGGAAGGCGGGTCAACTACGAGCATGTCCTCGCATCACCGCGGCAGCTTGCTGCTGAGGGGATAGAAATTGTCCATGCCGAGCGCGGTGGCAGTGTCACCTACCATGGACCGGGACAACTGGTGTCCTATCCGATTGTCCACCTCTCCCAGCGAAAGCTCGGCGTTCGGACCTTCATCCACCTTCTCGAGGAGATCATTATCCGGACACTGGCCCGGTTTGCCATTCCCGCTCGCCGCCATCCGGAGCATCGCGGCGTCTGGGTTCAAGGTCAGAAGGTGGCGTCCGTGGGCGTCGCAATTCGGCACTGGGTGAGCTTTCACGGCCTCGCTCTCAATGTTTCCCCCAATCTGGACCACTTTTGCTACATCAGCCCCTGCGGCCTGAAACATGAACTGGTGACTTCGATGACGGAGTTACTGGACAATCCTCCCGATATGGAGGTGGTCAGGAACCTGGTTGCAGAAAAATTTTGCCGATTCTTTCCTGAACTCTGGAAGAAGGTGAGCTCCGGCCAACTTGTGGAGACAGCAAAATACGGAGGAATGCATCGTTTTCCCCGGGGTTGGTAGGAAAACCACCCGATCGGGCAATCCGCGCATCTTTGACTTCCGCATGGACGTCGAGCAACCTGCCCGGGGGCTATTCTTCCGCCTGCCTGAACTCGGAGAGAATCTCGGCAACCCTGTCAAGGCCGACAGGTTCTGATGCAAACAGCGGCCTGTCAGTCACCGTTCTCCTGAACCTCCCGGCGAAGGTCTCTCTGGATGCAGTCCTGTACAGCACCCCTACGGGGATCCTGTCGCCCCATTCCATGAGCCTTTCCAGGGCGGCCTCGCGGTTGCCCGGGTCGTGTTCGTCACCCAGCTTGTAGATCCTGTCCCGGTACCACTTGATCGGATGTGTGCCCCAGGTGATGCACGGCTGGATCACATCCACGCAGGACAGCCCGGGGTGCTTGACTGCCGCCACAAGAAGCTCCTTGAGGTGATCGACTTCCCCGGCGAATCCCCGAGCCACAAACGTGCAATCGTGGATAACTGCAATGGCCGGCATATTGAGCGTGGCAATTTCCACCCCTTTTACCTGGAGAGTTCTCTTTTCCCCGGGCCGGGTGGTGGGCGAAGCCTGTCCTTTTGTAAGGGCGTAGATCTCGTTGTTGTGCAACACCACCGTGATGTCGGGATTGCGGCGCAGGGCATGGATGAAATGGTTGCCCCCCTCGCCGTAGCAGTCACCGTCTCCTGTGACAACGATGGTGCTGAGCTCGGGGTTGACCACGTGAATCCCCAGGGCAACCGGAATTGCCCTGCCGTGCAGTCCGTTGAAGAAGTTCGACTTCAGATAGTGGGGCAACTTGGCTGCCTGGCCGATTCCTGAAACGAGGCATACCTCGTGGGGCGCTTTGCCCAACTCCGCCAGTGCCATTTTCATGGCCTGCAAGATACCGAAATTGGGACAGCCGGGACACCACTGTACCTCTGCATCACTCGTGTATACCTCGACGCTGCTCATTGAACACTCTCCGTATGTATTCTCCGGTCATCGGCAATCCGTCGTAGCGATGGATGCTGCCTTTGTGGAGCAAACCGTACTCCGATCGCAGGAGCCGGGCGAACTGCCCGGTGGCATTGCTCTCCACAATCCAGTACTTTTTCTCGTCCGGAAACGGGTACTCCGGCAGAGGCCACAGCTCGGTGAAGTGAATCATTCCCGCATGCACTCCATCACGTTGTAGCAAGTCGATTCCCTCCAGAATGGCCTGCCTGGACGAGCCCCAGCCTATGAAGACGGTATCTGCGCCATCTGTGGCCACAGCCTCCGGAGGGCTGATCTCACCCTTCAAGCCCTCCAGTTTGGCAAGGCGCTTCCGGACCATTCGGACGGCCGTCTCGGCGAGGTCTTCGGTGATGTGGCCCTCCTCGTCGTGCTCGTCGCTGTCCGCCGTGACAACATGTTCACTCTGCCCCGGGTAGAGCCGTGGTGAGATCCCGTCGGCAGTGAACCTGTAACGTTTGTAGGATTTGATCCCGGAAGGATCGGCAAGATAGGTAACGGGGGCCGTTTTGCCGAGCTCGAAATCATCCACGGAAAAACGGGAATCGGCGAGAAACTGATCAGTGAGCACAATGACCGGGGTCTGGTACCTGTCTGCCAGATTGAACGCCCGCACCGTCTTGTGGAATGCCTCCCTGGCATCCGACGGGGCCAGGACCGCCTTGGGGAATTCTCCGTGCCCGGCATTGACGGCGAAGAGCAGATCCCCCTGGGCGGTTCGGGTAGGCAGACCCGTGGCCGGACCCGGACGCTGCCCCAGGACGATTACCAGGGGGGTCTCCGTCATCCCGGCCAGACTCACGCCTTCCACCATCAGGGCAAAGCCCCCTCCGGAGGTGGCGGTCATGGCACGCACCCCGGCATAGCTTGCTCCAAGCGCCATATTGACGGCTGCTATTTCGTCCTCTGCCTGTTCGGCAAATACTCCGAGGCGCTCTTCTTCCCTGGCCAGAAAGGTAATGATACCTGTGGAAGGGGTCATGGGATAGGCGGAAATGAACCGGCAGCCTGCATAGGCTGCGGCCAGAGCGATTATGGGGTTGCCTGCCATGAGGTAATATCTCCTGTCGCGTTTCGGCAACCGCCAGGGACATGCATCTTTGCAGCGTTCATCGGCAAGGTCGAACCCCTTTCCGGCCGCGGCCTGGTTAGCCTTGATTACCTCGTCTCCCTTGTCCCCAAACCTTCCAGCGAGCACCCGGTTGAGGGTATCCAGATCGACCCCGAGGACCGCCGCCAATGTTCCCAGGGCAACGGTATTGGCATAGATCTGGTCCCCCAGCTCTTCCTGAGCAACCTCCACAAAGGGAACGGCGATCATCCTCCCTCGCGCCTCTTTCTGGGCGACCAACGTGCCCCCCGGTTTGAGCAGAGACTCGTACTTCTGGAGCGCTCCCTCATTCAGGGCCAACAGGATATCAGCTTCCCGCAACGGTGCGTTTCGAGGCTCCTCCCCGACCCTGATGGAGTAACTGTTTTGGCCTCCGCGTATCCTGGATTCATATTCCTGCCAGGAGAAAACGGCATAGCCCTGGGCGGACACAGTGTCACCCAGAACCTCGCCGATGGTTTGCACCCCCTCGCCGGCGGAACCGGCAATAACAACATTGATATCCTCCATGGCCCACCTCCCGTGTGAACTACGCGACCAAGAGCGCTGGCACCAATGTCCACAGCCATCTGGAAAAGATGATAACCCGGTCAATCCGGTCTGACCACCGCGCTTCCCCCATGGCCCCTCGATTCTGTCCGGCGTCTGGAAACCGGCGGCCCACCGTTACCTCTCTAACTACACGTTGTCACTATCTTTTTCTGGAACTCTCTCTGGCTAAAAATTCGTACTTGGCTTTGACCAGGAGAAAACTTTTCTTCGCATATACCTCTTTCAGGTAGCGGTCGGGCAGACACCAATTGCCGTCGTACACGGCGACTTTTGTGAAGATGTGCCGGTCATGCTCCGCCCCAGATACCTTCTTGGATTCTTCCCCCCGTACTCTTGCAGGAATTTCAGTTCATCCTGAATATGTGCATACAGGGTGAGCCCTTGTCTTTTGCCGTAGATAGTCTCTTTGAGCTTTTCCAGTTGGAACCTGGAACCGGAGTAGAGGGCATTTTCCGTTCTTTTTTTCAATTCAAGAACATGGTCGTACACTTTCTTTGGTAAAGTGTTCAACGCGGCGGACTCATAGCGAAGGGCGCATTGGTTCAAAAGCCGCGACGGGTTGGCCTCCAGGTGCCTTTCCAGATACTTGAGGACCGGTTTGACGGTCTGGTAGGGCACCCTCTTCTCCTCCTGCATCTGGTCGAGTTCCTTGATCCAGTCCTTGATTTCCCGCTGTTCAAGGCCCTGATCGAGGAACTTTGCTTTCATCATCTCTTCCAGTCTTGCCGCGAGGGTCTGCACTTCACCGGTAAAGATCCATGAATGAAAAAAATAACAGCTTACGGACCGCAACACTTGCCGGTGGATGTTTTTGGTGTGTGGAAGCGGATTTTGAAAAACTTGATGGTGTCGTCGAGGTGATATCGGGCTATACTGGAGGTTACAGGGACAACCCCACCTACGAGGAGGTGTCAGCCTTTCGTCGGGGGTAAACGGAACAATCGCATTCCGGAAAGTCCCGTAAAACTCCAGAGTGTCCATCTGCACCAGGTCAAAGAGACGGCTCTGTTCCAAACGGCGCCGGCTCCTGGCGCTCGGGCTTCTTATAGGGAGGTAATCGATTATGGGGGCTCTGCAAATGCGAAGCACAAGGAGGCTGCTGGCATTGCTGGTATGTGCCGTATTGCTTACACCCATACCGCTCGAGGCGTCCGAGGAGAAGAAAACTCATCCACCTATACCGGGCGAAGATCTCAACCTTACCATAGTCTATGACAATAACTCCTACGATGAGGCCCTGGAGACCAGATGGGGCTTCTCCTGCTACATCAAGGGAACCGAAAAGACGCTGCTCTTCGATGTGGGTGGCGAAGGGCCGGTCCTTGTAAGGAACATGAAAAGGCTGAAGATCGACCCTCAGACCGTGGATGCAATAGTGCTCTCCCACCTACATTATGACCATATCGGGGGTCTCTCCCATTTCCTGAAGATCAATTCTGGGGTTACCGTATATATGCCACGATCTCTTCCCGAGAGCGTGAAAGATATGGTCCGCCTGGCAGGCTCCCATCCAGTGGAAGTCCGCAGCTCAGTAAGGATCTGCAAAGACGTATACTCCACCGGCGAGATGGAACGCTCTGTCAAGGAGCAATCGCTTGTCATAAAGACATCCAGGGGATTGATAGTGATCACCGGTTGTGCTCATCCGGGAATCGTCAAGATCGTGGAGCGTGCCAAGGAGATGTTAAAAACCGATGTCTACCTGGTGCTGGGAGGATTTCATCTGGGCGGCATGAATCTCTCGCAGGTAAACGGAATAGTTGAGGAGGTTAAAAACGCGGGGTGCAGGAAGGTTGCCCCATGTCATTGCTCCGGTGACCTCGCCCGGAAACAGTTCCAGAAGGTCTACGGAAAGGATTTTATCCTCGCAGGTGCCGGCAAGACCATTACCGTAAAAAATGCGTTCTGACTCGCTTGCGATTATTGACAACTGTTTTCGTCGCACCCATGCCGCAAACAGCTTACCACTTGGAGATACCATGACGACCGATGTATTGAAAATCAGCCAGGACCACGTCTGGGTAAGGCCGGGAGAAGACGGTGCCCTCCTGGGACTTACTGATTTTGCCGCGGAGGCTCTTGGCAAAATTATCTATGTGCAACTGCCGGAGGTTGGCGAAGAGGTGGTTAGAGGCGAGCCCTTCGCCGCAGTGGAATCCGCCAAGGCGAATGTGGAGCTCATCGCCCCCATTTCCGGCAATGTCCTGCGAGTGAACGGTGAGCTCGAAGACCGGCCCGACCTCGTCAACGAGGACAGTTTCAGCACCGGCTGGATAGCGCTACTGAGCATCAAAGATCCCGCTGAACTGGAGGTACTCATGGCCAGGCCGGACTACGATTTCTTTGTAACCGCGTCCGAGTAGGGTACAACCTTATTGAACACTGCACAGAGCCGGTCGGGAACGCACCAACTCCCTTCGTTTTCCTGTCGTTCTCGGCCGTGGGCTCTTGCCCCTCAATCAACCACCCACTGGTAGAATCCATGGTCTGAGAGAAGAATTTCAGGTTCGCCCCCCATTTCGAACTCCCCCTTTCACCTTCTTGGTTGCCCCTCCAATTGTTCTTTTCAGACAAAATCGGAGCACCACTTTCTTGAAGCTTTATGGTAAGCTGCTTTTTTCCGGATCGGGCTTTCGCCCGATTGCCCGGTCTCGAGAGCAAGGGTGAACAGGCGAGCGACAGCACCGGCTGCGTGAAAAGGATGAACTGAAAGAGAAAGGAGATCTTCTATGTGTGGCAGGCTACTCTGTGGATCCGTCCTGGCAGCTCTTTTTCTTTCTTTTGCACTCCGTCCTGCGCCAGTTCAAGCCAGAGGATACGAGGAGGAGATCAGCGAGCTGAAACAGCAGCTCAAAATCTTGCAAGAGCGAATTGAAAAGCTGGAAAAAAAGAGGGACCGGGAGGAGGCCGAGAAGCTTGCCAAGATGAAAGCCTACTGGAAAAATGGATTCAGGATCGAATATGAGGATCCCGAGACAGATCGAGAGTACAAGTTCCGTTTTCGAACCGGGATCCAGTTTCGTTACACCTACGTAGACACAGATGATGACATCCTGTTCAACGGTTCACCCACGGGAAAAGATGTTGATCACACCGAAAACTACAACAGTTTCAACATGCGCCGTCTGCGTTTCTATGTGGACGGCACAGCCCCTACTGCCGATTGGAACTACTACGTCCATGTCCAGCTCGAACCTCAAAGTGCTGTAAATATCCATGATGCCTTTATCCAGTGGCAGCACTGGAAGGAGTTTCGAATCCAGTTCGGGCGCATGAAAATCCCCTGCTTCGGGATGGAGTACTGGCAGAGCGGGTTTGCCCAGAACGGGACAGATCGTACCATGTTCACCGGCGACTCCGAGTTTGACCAGGACCTCTTTGGACAGCGTACCTACGATTTCCCCGGGAGCAACGCGCGGCTGCGCGTCGGCAACCAGCGTCTGGACAACGGATTCTCCACGGGCGGCTTCACGCTCTATCGATCCCAGGGTCTGAACCTGAACGGGTATCTGGATGTTCTCGGCCAGAAACAGTTTCTGGCGTATTGGCTCGGTATGTATAACGGCCGAGATTCCAGGGGATTTAACAACCCCGATGATCAAATGCTCTACAGTTTCCGTCTCGGGATCAATTTCTTGCCCGGCTCTGATCCGGAAGGCCCCATGGGAAAGCACGGCTTCGACAACTACTTCACCCAGGGCGACTACGGCTACAATACCGAGCCGCTGGCGGCATTCATCACATCCACCTTCTGGGACCGGGACAAGACCAGAACCCGCTACGCAGTTTGTGCCGACCCGGAGCAAGGATTTATGCAGGAAATTGCTGAGGATGAACATGACATCGAGAATTACGGCTACAGCGCCAGTGTGCTTTTCCGTTACCTGGGATTTTCGGCGGACCTCGAATACGCCTGGGAAGAGTTCCTCCAGAGTCCTGGAAGAGACCACGAGGAGAGCTGGGATCGCTGGGCCGTTCGCGCCAACCTGGGCTACTTCCTTGTGCCCCAAAAGTGGGAAACGGTCTTTAAATTCGCCTACGTCCAGCGGCTCGATGATACCGCCCTCGAAGACCATATCGAAAGCGGACTCGGCCTGGTAAAGCTTGATGACGGCTTCGCAATTGAAAAGAACATCCAGCAGTATGTATTCGGTCTGAACTACTACCTCCACGGCTTCAACCAGTACATCACCGCTGATCTCGCCCTGATGCGGCGAGAATTTGACAAAGTAAGCGCGCGGGAGGCAAACAGCCTCGACCTTGACCCTGCTGCTTTCAGCACAGATTGCGATACCCAGAACGACCTTCGGTTCCGCATGATGTACCAGTTTTTCTTCTAACAGGGTGGTGCCTTTGTGTTGCAGCCCCAGCCGCCCTGGAGTACTATACTTTCTCAAGTTTCGCACCCCAACATTTAGTCGGAGTCAAACACCTCAAGGTCTCCTCCCCCTTGACGGGGGAGGATTAAGGAGGGGGTGACAAAATAAAAAAGGAAATCAAGAACTTAGTTCGCTCCGCTCACAATTGGAATAATGGAATAATGGAATGTTGGA
>JBKHJD010000063.1:0-9555 GCA_046538315.1 Syntrophobacteria bacterium | reverse complement strand
CCAACATTCCATTATTCCATTATTCCAATTGTGAGCGGAGCGAACTAAGTTCCATAAGGTTGATGCCCGCGAAGCAATCCGAGTAACAACAACTTAATGGCAGATCCTAACGGAATCTTTCGCAGGATCTTTGAAGGACTATGATAGCTGAAAAGGCTTGACAGAACATGTGGTTTTCATTACAAGTGACTTCCAATGCCATTGGTCTACATCTACTTCGAGTTCGGCTGGTGTTCCCGGCCGAGGGGGAATTATGTAAAAGAGCAATGTAGTCATAAAAGCCGTGTTGGCTTGAAATTGTTGGGCCGTAAAATCTGGAAGATCTCCCAGCAGAAATTGCTGTCATCCACAGGGTATTTGCCAGCCTCCACTGAAATACCCGCAGAAAGGTGACGGAATGAAGCCCAAGAGAATCACGCTATTATGGATGCCATCGACAGACTCCAAATCTCGAATTTTTTCCATCCCGCCTTTGCTCATATACTTTCTCGCCAGCATGCTGTGTATCTCTTGGATATTGTTGGCGATAGGTGGATATGTGGGCCACCGGCTCTACCATGACTGCCTGCAATTGCGCGATCAAAACTTCCATCTGCTCCAGAAAGAAAAAGAATTAAAAGCGCTTCGCGAGACAATGAAGCGTATCCAGGAAGACGAGAACATTATCCGAAGCTTTCTCGGTCTGGATAGTCGCCAGCGAGACTCGGGAGCGCTCGGGCAGGGGGGTGAGCCCTCTCCGGATCTCTCCACCATTGCTCCCGATGATGCCAAGACGAGCAGCGGCATTGCCTTTCCTGCAACGAGTTCAGATGCTTCCATTTTGCAAAGAGCTGAATGCCTGCAACAGGGCCTGCACGAACTGGCGGAAACCATACGTGATCAACGGCAGAGCTGGGACAGCACTCCGAGTATTGTTCCTGTGAAAACGGATGAATACTGGTTTTCTTCGAGCTTCGGCTGGCGAGAGAGTCCCTTCACTGGTCAGAGAGAGTTCCACAACGGTCTGGATATCAGCAGTCGGAAGGATACGCCTGTTATCGCACCTGCTAACGGTGTTGTGATCAAAAGAGGATACGACAAGTACGTGGGCAAGTATCTCCAGATAGATCACGGCAGGAAGGTCGTGACCACCTACGGACACCTGTCGGGTTTTAACGCGAGCCGCGGGCAGAAGGTCGAACGGGGTGAGGTCATCGGCTTTATGGGCAATACCGGTCTGTCCACCGGTCATCATCTCCACTACATGGTCAGGGTGAACAGTAAATGTGTCAACCCGGTGCACTACATCTTGAACGCCAAGGGCAACCAGTCTCTACTCAGCCCTCTGCTGGCTGAGGGTGGTGAGTGATGAAACGCAAGAGGAAAAAGGGGAACAATTTCTGCCTGGACACCCTTGTTGGTGCACAGACGTTTTTTGCTGGCTCCATTTACACCGAGTGCAGCGTCTGTGTAGAGGGCAGCGTCCAGGGAAAGATCGAGGCCAAAGGCGAGGTGATGGTAGGCCGTCAGGGCAAGGTTGAGGCTGATATCCACGCAGAGACAGTTGTGGTCGGAGGCCATATTATTGGCAATATTACTGCTCGTCGCCGACTGGAAATCACCGCCACGGGACGAGTAACCGGAGATATTGAGGCGGCTTCTATTGCCGTTGCCGAGGGAGGGATTGTGGACGGTTTCTGCAAAATGATCGAACCAGTGGAATCAGCATACCCACAACTGCAACAGGAGGTATCGGTCAAGGAGGATGAGCACCCTGAACTCCACTCTGGATCCGAGGCCGTGTAAGAAGTCCCCCGGGCATGAGAGGCGGCTATAGCCCGGTATTCGATTCATTGCTGTCCATCCGGACAGTACCCTTGCCCGCAACCCGCCGGTAAGATCAAGGGCAGGGAGTTCAGGCCGAAACACTCCCCGCCGTTCACATTTTTCCCCGTTTCATTGAATATCCTGTAACTCGACCTTCGGCTGGCTCGGCGGTCCGAGCAGGAGTCGATGGCCGCGGGTCCTGCCTACAGGGGAAACCTCCAAACCCCGAACGGAGATCAGAGGGGCGAGACCCCCAGTAAGATGTGAGATACCTTTGCTGAAGACCGGGTCTCCCACAAACCCTGGAGGCCCGGTGGGCCAAGACATCAGGTATGCAAGGCGACTACATCATTATCACCGTTTTCTCCAAGCGGAAGGCCAAGACCAGGAGCTTCAAGCTTGATCGCCGGTTCCTGTATGTTTTGCTGAGTCTCATGCTCCTGTTGGCCTTGAGCTCCGCTTTTTTTGCCCAGGCCTTTGTCCGCCAACGCTTGAAGGGGCAGCCACTGCGGCAAAGGGTTGTGGAGCTTGAGCAGTTGGTGGCTGAACTCGAAACGCGGCTCGGAGGCGAAGAGGAGGCTCTCCCGGACCCGCCAGCGAACCAAACGGCGCGATCTCCGGCGACTCCGGATGGCCAAAGAAAACAAAAGGATGAGGGCACAGAGTGCCAAGCGGCAAAAGAGCATAAAGCCGGGCCGGTTCAGGAGACTTCTCCCTCCCGGGCTGACTATGCCAAGATAGAGAGCCCCCGGGTGGGCCCGCTTGACAGCGGGTCAGGTTTCCGCTTCACTTTCAAGCTGGTCAACCTCGCCGGTGAGCCGATCTCCGGCAACGTGGCGATCATTGCTTGCCTCAAGCCGCCTCATAAACCACGTTTCGTATCTTTTCCCCAGATGGAGTTGGCCAACGGTATGCCGGTCAAATTGAGAAAGTCGGTGGGCTTTTCTATCCGCCGTTTCAAGTATGTGACCGGAAGATTTTTCTTCCCTTTTTCCTGTGTGGAGTCTTTCCATGTCTTGATCTATAACCAAGAATCACACCTGGCTCTCGACACCACGGTTCCCGCCGAAAAGATAGAAAAGAACGCGCTTGAATCCAAGCGGAGATCTGAATTTTCCAATTCTTCCTGGCCCGCATAATTCAGGAATTCAAAGAATTTGTGGTAAATGGTCGGAAGCTCTCATGCCGGCGTTAATCTCGCCTTTCCAGAAAAGCCTGTTTTCAAATGGAGAAAACAGCTCATAGGGATGAAACAGAGGGAGGAAGTGAAAAGATGGGCAGAAGGATTTTTGCGTGGTTGCTTGTCTTGATGATGCTTTTTACCACCGCAACTCTCGCCTGGACGCTGACCCCGGAGATACAGAATCCCGAGATCCTGGGTTTATCCAGGGAGATGGTGGAGCAGGCGGACAGGATGCTCCCAGCAAAACCGGGTGACACCTTTATGCAGTTGAAAAACGGCATGACCGTGCTCGTTCGAGAGAACCATGCTTCCCGGGTAGTCTCCTGCCAGGTGCTGGTGAAAACAGGTTCCATCCGGGAGGGCGTCTATTTCTCTGGCGGGATTTCGCATTACCTGGAGCACGTGGTCGCCGGCGGGAGCACATCTTCGTTCACCGAGGAGCAAGCCAAGGAGATGCTGAAGTCACTGGGGGGAGCGAGCAATGCCTACACGGGCTACGACCAGACCGTCTACTATATTAACACGACGGCGGCTCATTACAGGAAGGCCCTAGAACTCCTGCTCTCATACGTTTCCGAATGTGTTTTCGACCCCAAAGAGGTCAGAAGAGAAAAGGCGGTGATCCAGCAGGAATTCAAACTCATGCAGACCGATCCCGATCGCCAGCAGTGGCGGCTTTTTTTGCAGACCGCCTATCTCAGGCACCCCATTCGTCATCCGGTGATCGGCTATGAGGACGTCTTTGTCAACATTACTCGGAAAGATCTCCTCACCTATTACCGGGAGCGCTATACGCCGCAGAATATGGTGGTGACCGTTGTCGGGGACGTGGATACCGCCGAGGCGCTTGCGAGCGTTCTGGAGCTGGGTAGGGGCATGAAGCGGACCTTTGAGCCGCCTGGATCGATTGAGAGAGAACCTGCCCAGAACGCACCGCGGTGGGCAGAAAAACGCTTTGCCCCCGCCAGGCTCACCACCATGGTCATGGGCTTCCACACGGTTTCCCTTACCCATCCTGACCTGTATCCTCTCGATGTTCTGGCCATCATTCTGGGGGAAGGACGGAGCAGCAGGCTTTACCTGGAACTCAAGGACAGGAGGGATCTGGTGCTCTCGGCGGACGCCTTTAGCTGGACCCCTTCCTATGCACGAGGCGTCTTTGGGTTTTCCTTGAGTCTGGACCACGATAAGGTTGAGCCCACCCTTGAGGTTCTCTGGCGAGAAATCGAGCGGGTACAGAAGGACCTGGTGGAAGCGAGCGAACTGGAAAAGGCCAAACGCCGGGTCATTGCCGATTCTGTTCTCTCCAAACAGACGGCGGCTCAGATGGCTTCCAGTCTTGCAAGTTCCTTTGCCGCCACCGGCGATCCCTACTTCGACAGCCGGTACGTGGAGAGGATCAAGGCTGTCTCCCGGGAGGATATCCGGCGGGTGGCGCGAAGATATCTGAAGCGCGAGCGAAACACGGTAACTGTCTTATCGCCGGAGCAGGAGAGCACGCACGGGGTGAACTCCCTCGTGCCAGCCGAGGAGGGCACGATCACCAAGCTGACGCTGGAAAACGGTCTGACCCTGCTGCTGAAGCGCAACGCAGCGGTCCCCCTTGTCCACTGCAAGCTCTTCGGCCTGGGAGGCCAGCGCTTTGAGCCTGAAGATATGCCGGGGCTCGGCCTCTATACCATGCAGCTGCTCACAAAGGGAACCCGGACACGAAGCAAGCGCCAGATCGCCGAGACCATTGAGGGGCTGGGCGGGAGTTTGAACTCAGGCTCGGGCCGAAATACCTACTACGTATCACTGACGGTGCTCAAGCAAGACTGTGCCGAAGGGCTGGAGTTGCTGGCGGATGTGCTGCAAAATCCAAAATTCCCGGACAAGGAAATCAACAAACAACGGGAGGATACCCTGCTGGCAATACGGCGCCTGGACGAGGACTGGCAAAGGGAGGTGGAGCGAGTGTTCCGCCGGCACTACTACGAGGAGCATCCCTACGCCAACGACCTCCTTGGCACACAAGAGGCGGTGCAAAAGTTCACCCGGGCTGATGTTCAGAGATTCTACCGGCGAACAGTGAGGCCCAACAATGCAGTTCTTGCCATATTCGGTGATATTGATCCTGAAGAGGTGGTCTCCAGGGTAAGGTCCTTCTTCGGCACATGGCGCCCTGAAAGGCTGGATACACCGGAACTTCAGGAAACCATCACCCCTCTCAGCTCCGATGCTCGCATTCGAAAAAAGACGGAAAAGGTCTCTGCAGCAATCTTTATGGGGACCAACGGCTTGACCTTGAAAGATCCCGACCGGCCAACTCTGGATGTAATAGATGCGCTCCTTTCGGGGATTGGCTACCCGAGCGGCTGGCTGCATGAGGCCCTGAGAGGCGGCCAGCGGAGCCTGGTCTACGTTATACACGCCTTTCCCAGCTATGGCATGGACGGGGGACATTTCGCCATAGTCACCCAGACCACCATGGCCAACTATGAGAAGGTAGTGAGCATCATTCTGGAGAATCTGGAGAGGCTTCAGCGCCGTCCCGTGAAAGCCGAGGAGTTGGAGGAGGCAAAGGAGATGTGCATCATCGCCCATGAAATGAACCTGGAGAGCAACGGTGCCCAGGCAACGAGTGCGGCTCTGAATGAGCTGTTCGGCCTGGGCTATAGCTGGGACTCGCACTACCCGGAGTTGATCCGTCAGGTACGTGATGGGGATGTGCTCAGGGTGGCGCGCGAGCTGTTTCGTCACCACATGATCGTGAGCGCCATTCCGGAGCATCCGGTGGAGGTAACTATTCCGCCCGAGCAAAAAGAGCGGCTGCACGAAAAGTAAGGTCGCCGCCAGTGCGGGATGAATATTCCAGGATGGAGAGAGCGAGTGCAGTTTGTTGGGAACCCACGTGGGAATTCCCGTGGAGGCCCCGAGTTCGCGCTTGCCAAAGTAGGGGCGCGGTGGTAGAGTAAACCTCAAGGGACCAAGAAGGTCCGGAAAATCTGTGAGCATAACGGTGAAGGGGCCACGAAGGCTTGCATCTTGTGTGGTGAGCGTGGCCCCTTTCTTTGGCAGGAGGTGACCATATGTGTGAAGCCAATGCCTATCTGTTCAAAAACGGCAAAGAGGAGCTGATTCTCGAGGCGGTGGACATTCTGGAGCCCGAAGAGGATGGAAAGATTCGTATGTCCAACATTTTCGGCGAGCAAAAAGTTCTGGATGCCAAGCTGAAGACTATGTCACTGGTCGACCACAAGATCATACTTGAATAGGCGACAGTGGTGTCCGTTGCCAAGGGCGGAAACAACGGCTGGCTGAGCTACATGACCCCAAGCTTTGCAACCAGTCTTTTGTTTGATGGCTGTTGGCCACGAACTGACTTTACAACTGCGGTGCGCTTCGCTCGCGCCCAGCACACCCGCCGTCCGTTGTCAGTCGTCCGTTGTCCGTTGCCAAAATCGGAAAAATCAAGTCTCGTAGGGTGCGCCAAGCGGAGTGCGGCGCACCAGAACTCCACCCCAGCAGGGACATTTACTACGATTCAACAAATCGCGCCTGAAAGGCGCTCCCACAGGTGAACCACAAAGATGTAGTCTACTTGAAAATCCCCCCCCTCACACAGCTAAACCAAAAAGTCCGAGGCGGGTAATATCTGATCCAAGGCTTTGCTAATATTGATGCAACGGACTACTGACGACGGACCACTTCCCTTACTCATTTCAGCAAAATGGAGGTGACCTTTTCGGCAAGGCCAGCTGAGTTGGTGGCCTCGAAGAGCCGGATTGCCTCCTCGTGTGCCTGGATGGTGATCCGCTCTCTGTACTGCGGTCCCACCGTATTGAGCTTGGCTGAGAAAGCCTTGTTTGCTTTTTTGATATTGCCTCCCGTATTGCCTGTCTTCTCCGCCCAGCTTTGCATTTCCCCCCAGAGTTCGTCCGGAATCCCTCGATAAGGCCGTTTGATGTAATGTTTCTCAGTAGTGGTAATGGCATTGCCGTTTTGATTCATGGCGAGGCCGAAGCTGATGTTCTGCCAGAAGGTTCCCACGTTGCCCTTGCGGATGCCGTAGTGAATGAACTGGGTGATTTTATCCAGAGAAGTCCCGGTGATACCATGCTGAGCGATGTCCACTTCCCAGGGCTGGATGGCCTCCCAGATTTCCCTGGTAAGATCGAGTTGAATCCCTTCCTGGGCCGTGCCGAAGTAGGTGCCGTGAATGGAGCCGTTGTTGATGGCGAGAAGATCGGGATGAACGCCGCCCTTGGCAAGCTCGCCAATGAACCAGGCCGCCTCGCCTGGTCTGGTGAATCCTTCGGCACTGCCGCTCTTGGCCCCGATCTCGCCCAGCTCCACCTCCAGACCGAGGCGAGCGGCCACCACCGGTTGGGCGAGCTCCAGGGTAGCGGCCAGGTTCAATTCATTGACCATGTGTGAAGCATCTATGGCGAAGGAGGTGAACCCTGCTTGCATCTCTTCGGTAATGAGCTCCGCCACCTGTGGCTTTTCGTCGGGATTTTTCACAGTCAGGTGATCCGCGTGGATGGCAAAGGGCACCGAGGTATTGCCCAGTCGTTCATTTTCCATCACGATGAAATCAACGAAGCTCTCGGGGGTGAACTCCGTATATCCGAGTTCGGATTTGGCAATTTCGTAGAGTACCGGTGCCTGCGTGCTCAGAGAGGCCCGGATAATACCCTCGAGAGGCAAGCGGCAGCGGATGTTTGCCGCCATGACCATGGCACTGTTTTGCCTGGCCGCCTTGAACAGTGCCCGGCCGTTTACCAGCGGAACCATGGAATTCGGAAATCGTCTGTTTACGTTTTCAGGTCGGTATGGAGAAAGATCCCTCCTCATTGGTGCTCCTCCTGTCTGTTCAACGGCAGCGAAGAGACAAGGGTGGACTTTTTCTGGTAAAATACCATACGGCAATTGAAAAACAAGGGGCAATATCCGGCTGGTGGGCGCCGGTCTGCGTTGTTGCAGGTGGCGAACATGGCACCACGGGGGCACCGCAACCAGTTCGGCGCCGGGAGACCGACGAGGTAACGGTGACATCCGAGCGGCCACAGATCATCCTGACCGATACATCCGGTGAGCTCTTGGAAGTTGATGTGCTCGCCTACCCCGAAGATACCTATCTCGTTGTGGATCCTTACGCCACTGTGGAAGATCCGGGCACCTCCATGGAGAACCTCGTGGCCCGGGCGGAGTCTACGCTCCCCCGACCCCTTGGAGAGATTACCGCGGCTCCAGCCAGGGGTATGGGTGCAAGGTGGCTTGTACGCCTGGTACTGCTGGATTTCCACAGACGGTGGCCCTGTCGGGCGAAAATCGTGGAAGAGACCCTCAAGCAGCTTATCTGGCAAGGAACTCGGCTCGGGGCCCGATACCTTGGACTGGATCGTTTTGAATTACTGGAGGCGTGCATCTCGGCCTATCGGGTGCTTTCATGCCTCTGTCATGAGGTGATGAAGGTGAAGGCCGGCGGCGGCTCACCCCCAATAAAGCTGATTTTTTCCATACAACAACCCTCGGCCCTGCGTCACTATCAGATGGCCCTGGCCAACCTCCCACCGAATGCGGCCGGAAGTGGCTCAGGCCTCCCGCCAATCTAGTACCAGTAGTGTCCGTTGTCCGTTGCCAAAACTGAAATAGTGTCCATGCGAAAACAGCCTCGCTTCCCTGGGGAGGGGAATCGACAAGTAGCTCAATGTATCAGTACCGAGGGATTGGAAGGTTGAGAACTCGAAGAAGCGCTTGACCCTAAACTCGAGCCGGCCGATCTTTGAGCTGACCATGAAACCATCGGTACAACGGACTACTGACAACGGACAACTGACCTTATTCCAAGGATCTTCTGTATACCGTCTCTGTGCAATCTTCCCTCCGGCATGCTATACTATGAACAGCAATTCTTGAAACGGTTGGCTTGCGTTCATCTTGGTGAGGTCGAGGGGCATGACCACGTATCCCCAGGGGTCCTTTCAGCTCGTAGATCATGCCGCTGATGTCGGTATCCGCATGGAGGCGGAGACTCTGGGGGGTCTCTTTGAGGTGGCGGGCATGGCCTTGACCGACATCATGACCAGTGTAGCTGCTGTGGCTCCCACGATCGAGCGGCAATTTCGGATCCAGGAGGACGGGCTTGAAATGCTCCTGGTGAGCTGGCTCCAGGAAATCCTCTACCTGCTGGATACGGAAGGCCTGGTCTTCGGTCGGTTTCAGGTGAATGTCCAGAACTGTCGTCTTGTGGCAGCGGCCTGGGGAGAGCCGTTTGACCCGGATGTCCATGGGGCTAAGACGGAAATCAAGGCAGTGACCTACCACCAACTCGAGATTGGCGAAAGCGACCGGGGATGGCGGGCCCAGGTGATCATTGATCTCTAGGGCGGGTGTTATGGCGCCGTCATTGCAGATGCCGACATACAGCGACCGGAGACGCAATCACCATCGGAAAGGAGAGTGATCCCATGGCTGAGAAACAGCCCGTCAAAGTGGAAAAAATCGACGACTGGCGGTGGCGACTGCCAAGAGAAGGCAAGATGCGCACCGACGGCGTTGTCTACGCCACTGAACCGATG
>JBKHJD010000062.1:0-9585 GCA_046538315.1 Syntrophobacteria bacterium | reverse complement strand
CTCTTGCAACGCCCGCTCACCAGCGGCTCTAATGCACGCCGGCGTATCAAAATCGGGTTCGCCTACTTCCAGGTGGATAATGTGCTCACCTTGACTCTCGAGCCTTTGCGAACACTCGAGCACTTCCATAACCATGAACGGTCTGATTTCCTCGGCACGCCTGGTAATCATCGGTGCACGCTCGAGCGGATCGGTGCGAAAGCATCGGCTCCCTCACTACCCCCTCTGGTAGTGGAGCGCTTGGGAAGGTGCCGGGCGTACCCGGTCCGGCGATCGATAAGCGAGGACTAAAGGAGAATTGCCGATTGCTATTCTGACAGTCGCCGCATACCCGTCCTATCTCAATACATCCAGGTAGCGCTGCGCTTTTTCGGCGGCAGCCGAGTTCGGAGCTAATCGGATTACCTCCGAGAACGAGTCCACGGCCGCCTGTTTTTCTCCCGTGCGATAGAGCAGTTTTCCCAGGTTCAGATGGGCCGGCACATTGTTTGGCACAAATTTAACTACCTGCCTGTAAGCTCGAATCGCCTCGCGGTCCTCTTCCAGGCCCTCATATGCCAGCCCCAGGAAGTAGTAGGCGGCGACGTAGTCGGGAACCAACTTCACCGCACGCTGAAAATGTTCGGCTGCTTTGTTGTAATCTTTCTTGAGAAGGTACGCTCTACCCAGATTGAGGTGGGCGTGCTGGGGGTTCAAGTAAAGGAGACTATCCAGAGCTTTTTTGAGGGCTTCGATGGCCTGATCCACCTGGCCTTGCCTCAGATACAGTACTCCCAGGTTGTTGTATGCCTCGGAAAAGTCCGGCTTCAGGCGGACGGCTTGCTTGAAGTGATATTCAGCCTTGTCCAGTACCTCTTTTCTCGTGTAGGTGATGCCCAGGTTATAGTGAATATGAGGATTATCGGGATCGTTTTTCTGTGCCTCCAGAAGCTGTTGGAGGGCCAGGGTCGTATCGTCCATAGCGAGGGCTCTTGATGCAACGTTCAGAGCCCTGTCCGCCTGTCTTTTCTTGAAGGCCCTGTCACTCGCACATCCACTCGCTCCAAAAACCAGCAACACGGCCAGCACCAGCAGGCGCGCAGTAAACTTTGATTCCAATGTCCTCTGGCAGACCTCATTCGGCATGGCCGGTCTCCTCCCCTCCTGGAGCTGAGGCGAGCAATTGGAAGCGCCCCGCCCCCTTCAAACCAACACAGCCTCAACCGGAAAGAACTCCACGAATACTGTCTCCTGCAAGCGACGCAAGCGACTCCCCTCAACATGTATCAAAGAACACATTCCCGGTAACCGCAGCAGCCAGCGCTGCTTTGCTGTAAAGGCACTGTTTCAGATTACCTTGTGGAGAGGATATTCGATGATGCCTTCTGCACCCTTCTTGACAAGGGCGGGAATCAGATCCCGCACCTGGCGCTTGCTGACTACAATCTCCACTGCCAGCCAGTTACTCTGATAAAGGTGCGACACAGTGGGCGCATTCAGGCTGGGGAGAATTTTCATGATTTCAGTCACCTCTTCTTCCGGGACGTTCATCTTCAGGCCTACCATATCCTCGGCCCGCAGTGCTCCCCTGAGTAACAGTGAAATCTGCTCGATTTTCTCCCGCTTCCACCGGTCCTCCCAGGACTCCAGATTGGCAATCAACTGGGTGTTGGACTGCATGAGTTCTTTGACAATCCGCAGACCGTTGGCCCGCATCGTGCTTCCTGTTTCAGTAACCTCCACAATGGCATCGCACAAGCCGCCGATAACCTTGGCCTCTGTGGCACCCCAGGAAAATTCCACCTCTACCTTGATACCCCGCTCCTGGAAGTACTTGCTTGTGAAATGTATCAGTTCGGTGGAGATCTTCTTTCCCTCCAGGTCAGTCAACTCCCGGATACCGGAGTCCATGGGCACCGCCAGTACCCAGCGGGCCGATCGCTGGCTCACCTTGGAATACACGAGATCAGCTACCAGTTTTACCCGGGAGCCGTTCTCCAGTATCCAGTCCTTCCCGGTAAGCCCCAGATCAAAGGTACCACTCTCAACGTACCGGGACATCTCCTGAGCTCGACAGATGGAACAGAGGATCTCCGCATCATTGATCTCCGGGAAGTAGTTGCGGGAACTCAGAGAAATCTGCCAGCCCGACCTTTGAAACAGCTTGATCGTCGCTTCTTGCAGGCTCCCTTTGGGCACGCCAAGTTTCAACTGCTGCACGGAATGAAATACCCCCTCTCACCTTATACTGTGGCCGCACAGGCTCACGATTTGTAGACACTGTCGGGATCGAAAACCCGGGTGCCCACCACCTTGAGCTCCCCGTCTTCCACCTTGCGGTAGAAGCAGCTCCGGTAGCCTTTGTGGCAGGCAGCCCCGCCGATCTGGTGTACCTTGAGCAGAACCGTATCGAGATCGCAGTCCACGTAGATGGAGCGAACGTGCTGAACATTTCCCGATCTTTCCCCCTTGAGCCAGAGTTTTTGCCGGGAACGGCTCCAGAAATGCGCCGTTCCTGTCTCGAGGGTTCTTCCCCACGCCTCTTCGTTCATGTACGCGAGCATCAAAACGTCGCCTGTCCCCTCATCCTGAACAATCGCTGGTATGAGGCCCTTTCGAAAATCGAGCACCTTACCTTCTCCTCTTTAGCTAGAAAATCCCAATCTGCTTCAGCTCTCAAGATACGAGCCCTTGTTAGTATACCTGCCGGGCTTTGTCAAGCATTGCATTCTGGTTCTCGGGCATTGGTCGGGAGATGATAAAAGGCGGATGGACATATGACACCCAACCAATGACTACCGACTGTGGCTCAACTGACCGCAGGCCGCCATAATTCCAGCCCCGCGACTCTGGCGGAGCGTCGCGGTGAAATGTTCCTGCTGGAGTATTTTCTGAAAGGCGGCTATACGGGTCTCGGAAGGGCGACGAAAAGCCGCACCCG
Source organism: Syntrophobacteria bacterium (assembly GCA_046538315.1). Lineage (GTDB taxonomy): Bacteria > Desulfobacterota > Syntrophobacteria > BM002 > BM002 > JBKHJD01. The sequence goes on along the minus strand of JBKHJD010000062.1, from coordinate 6,665 downwards.
GGTACTCGTTGAATGGGATAAGATTGATTTTCGCCCGGAGACCTTTCAGCAGCCTTGCGAGTTGGCGGGCGTCTCCCGGCGAGTCATTAACGCCGTCAAGCATGAGATATTCAAAGGTAATTCGCTGACGTTGCCGAAGCCGCAGACGCCGGCAGGCCTCCAACAATTCCTCCAGAGGATACCTTCGGTTGATGGGCATAAGACGAGAGCGCACCTCGTTGTTCGTGGCATGCAGAGAGATTGCCAGTTGTATCGGCATCAGCTGGCTGATCTTCAGCATTTCCGGCACCAGACCAACCGTGGACAGCGTGATTCTTCTTGCGGAGAAATCGAGAGCCTGCCGGGAGGTGATACTTTCCAGAGCCCTGATCACCTGGTCCATATTGGCAAGGGGCTCTCCCATACCCATGAAGACCAGATTGGTGAGCCGCTCATCCGGAGCCAGTTCCCGACGCGCTGCACAGACCTGGTCAACTATCTCGCCGGCACTGAGATTCCTGCGCCAGCCGGCCTGTCCGGTCATGCAGAAACGGCAGCCCAGAGCGCAGCCTACCTGACTGGAAATACACAGGGTCACCCTTGGCCCCTCGCCGATGAGAACGCTCTCGATGTATTCGCTGTCCTGCAAAGCAAAAACAAGTTTGCGAGTACCATCCATATCAGTGTACATCGCCTCTCGCCTGAGGCAAGAGACGCGAGCATTGTCCGCAAGCCAGCTCCGGAGATCCCTGCTTACATCGGTCATGGCCTGGAAATCTTCGGTATCGCGTCCATAGATCCAACCAAGGATCTGCCTGGCCCGAAACAGAGGCTGTCCTGCACTCTGAACCCACATTTGCAGTTCATCGGGTGTAAAGTCTTTCAAACAAACAGGGACACTCATGTCTTCCTGACCTGGTACTCACGGGCCGTACGATCCTGGAGGAAAACCAGATGAAATCCCTGGACATCGGCTTGCTCGAACCACTGCCTACCAACGTCCTGACACGTGCTGCACGCTTTTCGCGGTACGTGGATGCCCAGGATGTGATAGCCGTTATGCGCACGCGAGTCGATGCTCACCGCTCCGGCACACTCCTCGCAGACCCGGACCACCTCCCTCTGCTTCTCCATGATCCCGTCTGTATCGTAGAAAATGCTCTTCTCCCGTGTTACAAACTCGCTGCCTTCCAGGTACTTCTGCCTGGCGACGGAGCACGTCTGCCTCGTCTCCAGCAGGCGCTCGCACGTGGCAGCGATAACACGGTCCATTTGAGCTTTCTGCCGAAGCCGTTCAGGATCGTAGTCCGGCTCGCGTACCCAGGAGTAATCGATCCCGGCCAGCGCTAGAATGATTCCCAGATTTACATAGGGCAAAGCCCCCTCGATGGAGTAGCCTCCTTCCAGTACGGCGATGTGAGGTCGCAGCCGTTCGGTGAGCTCGGCGTAGCCCTGGGCGCAGAAATTCATGTTGGTAATGGGATCGGTGTAGTGATTGTCCTGGCCGGCGGAGTTGATAAGGATCTCGGGTTTGAACTCATCAACGATGGGCAGCGCTACCCGCTCCAGCACATGGAAGAATCCCTCCTGGGAGGTCAGAGGCGGCAGGGGGATGTTGACCGTGGCGCCGAGAGCGTTCGGGCCGCCTATTTCATTGACAAAACCTGACCCCGGATAGAGCGTCCGGCCGTCTTGATGCAGAGAAATGTAGAGGGTGTCCGGATCGTGCCAGTAGATGTTCTGGGTACCGTCTCCATGGTGGCAGTCACTGTCCACGATGGCAATCCGGTCCACCCCGTATGCCTCGCGGATGTACTCCACCATGATGGCCTCGATGTTAATATTGCAAAAACCCCGGGCGCCGTGCACCACCCGCATGGCATGATGTCCTGGAGGGCGCACCAGGGCAAAACCGCGATCCATCTCGCCGCCAAGGACGGCATCGGCAACCGATATGCAGCCGCCTGCGGAGATCAGATGACTTTCGGTGACCACTGACTCCACATTCGGCACACAAAAATGGACACGCTCCATGTCCTCTTTGGTGGCCACCGTGGGCTTCAGTTCCACCAGACCGTCGATGTCCAGAATTCCCTCTTCAACAAACTGGTCTTGAGTGTAGAGCAACCGTTCTTCCCGCTCCGGATGGGTCTCGCTTATCGCCCAATCAAAAGCAGGAAAAAAGACCAGTCCGGTTCTTCGCTTTGCCTTCATGCTGCAGCCTCCCGGTACGGACCAATGAGTCCGGGTTTGATCTGAGCGCGGATCCGGATGTTGCGCCCTACCGTGTAGAATCCTCGAACCATGTTAAACTGCTGTTCTTCAAGGAGCTCCATTGGCAGATCGCTTTCTTCGGCCCCCATTTTCAGGGCTTTCTTTCGAAGAAGGTCGAAAGCGATCTGGATCACCTCCGTGCTGGTAGCCTTGCGGTCGATCTTGCCCAGGTACCCTTCTTCCGGAGCACAGACATATCCCTGTTCGGTATCAGCCAGCACTGTTACCTCGCAGGTGGTTCTGGCCACGGCTGCACCAATGGCATTGGCTACCTCGTAGTCCGCTGGTACCCGGGCCTGCCAACCGGTTACGACCTCGAGGCGCGAGGCCAATTCCTTCGCAGGACCGCCGATTACTATCAGGCCGGTAGGAGCCATCATCCGGCCCTCCAACAGCTCATGGATGGTGTAAACCGGCTCTTGATTCACCTGATCCACCAGGTGTCGAATTCCCTCCATAATGAGAGTGCAGGTTGTGTCCACCACCGACTCAGCTGTCTCCTCGACGCTTGTGTCCAGTTTATACGCCAGCCAGCGCATTGCTTCGACGGCGCGCTGCCTCTGTCCCTGGGTCTCGGCACCAAGCGTGATCAGAGCATCAGTAGGTGTCGGCTCCGGCCCCCCGTAAGCAACGGCGCGGCCTTTCCTCTCCGGCCCCACTCTAAGGCGGCCGTCTTCCACCCGGACCCAGCTATCGCCGCCGACTCCGATGGAATGGGTTCTCAGGGCACGCACCAGAGTCTTGTAACCGGCAATATCTATCCCGAGCGGCTTCAGTAAGGGCACCCCCTCCACCAGGAGAGCGATGTCCGTAGTGGTACCACCGATGTCCAGTACCACCTCCTCCTTGGTGGAATCTGCAAAGACAAGGGTTCCCATCACGCTTGCCGCCGGCCCGGAGAGTATGGTCTCCACAGCGCATTCCGCCGAACGTTCATGCGCCATGGTACCGCCGTCGGCCTTGAGAACCTCCGGCGGTACGAGCAGCCCCTGGCTCTCGGTGCAACCGAAAACTGCCTCATAGAACCGGTGGCAGGTTTTGGCAACCGCCGCGTTCAGGAACGCGGTGGCGATTCGCCGAGGAAAATTCAGGTGCCCGCTTATCTGGTGACCAAGGGTCACCGTCTCGAAGCCTTCGCCGAGCACATCGCGCATCCTGAATTCGTGGCTCGGGTTGCGGACGCTGAATTTGCTCACCAGCGCCACATTCCGGATGGAATCAGATCTGAGCCTCCCGCCGATTTCCCGGATCTCCCCGTCGTTGATCGGTGCAATTTCCCGGCCCCGGTGATCAATGACACCGCTTACCGGATAGTAATGCTCTCCTGTGGCAAAAGAATACGGATTCATACCGGGCCCGCTGGCGACAATTACGCCCACCGGCTCGACCTTACCTTGCACAATAGCGTTTGTAGCCAGGGTAGTGCTCACCACTATCCGCTGAACTTTCTGTGGGTCCAGACCTGCGGTCGCCTCAAGGAGCCCGAAACCTACTGTCTCCAGAAGATTGTCGTGGTCTGTCAGCAGCTTGACCTTGCGCACAACCTCCCTGCCTTCGATCACCACTACATCCGTGTGGGTTCCGCCAACATCGAGTCCTACAATCATCGTAACGCCTCACCTCTAACACGCGTGACAGGTCCGAGAGAATCATCGCAAACTCGCAGTCCCGGGGACCCGCGGAGATATCCCGGTCCCCGGCCACCAATTCCGCGCAATATGGAGCAATACGCAACGTCCACATCAGTCCGGGAACCATAACAGATAGTCTCGCGGGAGTCGACATCTTTTACAACAGGAGTTTTTCCCATTTTTCAGGGAAAACAGGGAGAGGGCTATGAGCTTTGAAGACCTTGACCATGGGGCGGGTAACCGGCGGGCCCGTAAATGCCACCCTGACAGATGTGATCAGGGCTCAGCTTGCGCCTGATCAAGCCGCTCGGCCAGCGCATAGACCGTATCCACGTAGTACCTGCTCCGATTGTAGTGGAGCAATACCCGTTTCTTTTCCCGGGGGCTTTGGGCCTCTTTCCAGTGATGTGCCTTCAGGAAAAAGGCCACGCTGGCGATGGCATCCCTGTGGTCGAAAAGGTCTATATGGTTGTTTCCGTCCCCGTCCCGACCGTACCGATCAATGTTGGAAGGCAGGAACTGGGGGATGCCGATAGCTCCTTCACTGGAGCCCCTCAGCCGAAACGGATCAGTATCGGTTGTGCTCAGGTACCCGAAAAGCGCCTTGAGCTCCCTGTAGCTCCGGATAGCCCTTTTCCTCAGGCGAGCCAGTGTCCTTTCCGACTGCACCTGGCGCTCATCTGCGCTCAAGTATGAAAAGATCCGCTCCTTAACCAGCGGATCCTCTGATACCGCCATGGTTGACAATACGTTGATGGTCAGGTACTTTCCGGTGTAGGTTCCCAGAGCGGTTTCCACCATGAGAATGGCTACTACGACCGAGGGCGGCACTCCAAAGCGCTGTTCCGCTTCCTGGAGAGCTGGGCGATGCCGCTCCAGGTAGCGGCGGGTCTTCCCCACAGCAGAGGGGGACAGAAACTGCTCGTAGTTCAACTCCTTTTCGCTGCGCTTCAGGTTTCCTGCCACCACTTCAGGCACGAGTCTGATCAGGGAATGTCCATAAATCGCCTCAACCAGGCCAGGATTCACATCGTCTGCAACAAGCCGCCGTTGTAAATCGCCGAAAAGGGACTCCACGCCAAACAGGCTGGATGGGGCAAGCACGGCCAGAACCAGAAAGATCAGGGTGATACTGGTCTTCACCCAGATCTGCTTTTCCCATGACTGGCGCCGCGCGATCATGCGAGCTTTCTCCAATGCTGTGGCAGCAGTCTTGTTCCCGCCGATAGGTTGGTCTCCTTCTTCCTGAGCTCCGCCCCTTCAAGGCAAACCCCGGCATGCCAATGCCAGGAGGCAAGTGTTTTGCATAAACTGAGCCAGCAAGCCATTGCTTCCAGTATATACCGGATCACCTGCTCGGACAACGTTCCTGGACCTCTCTTGACAGCCTCTGGCATCTCTGGCAAGGTACGCCCAGGCCTTGAGCCCACCCGGTGCTTTGACGAGGACCCTGACGGGGTGAAAGGAGGACGGCAGACCGATGAAGAGCTATCGCAAGCAACTCTGGTTCGAGGTCCCAACGCGCAGAGCCTTCATAAACATTACTCCCCAGGTGGAACAATGTGTGCGGGAGAGCGGCATACGAGAGGGCCTGGTTCTCGTCAACGCCATGCACATTACTGCCTCTGTTTTTATCAACGATGACGAGGCAGGTCTGCATCATGACTACGACGTCTGGCTGGAGAAGCTCGCTCCGCATGAGCCGGTATCCCAGTATCGCCACAATGTCGGCGAAGATAATGCGGATGCCCACATGAAAAGGCAGGTCATGGGCCGAGAGGTGGTTGTCGCAGTGACGGAGGGCACATTGGACTTCGGAACCTGGGAACAGATTTTCTACGGTGAGTTCGACGGGCGGCGAAAAAAGCGGGTGCTGGTGAAGATCATCGGCGACTGAGACATTGGATCCTTGTATGGAAGCACTGGGGGAGATACAGATTCGGGAGTTTCTCGCCGCCCACGGTCTAAAAAGGCGTATCCGCACCTTTGCCGAGAGCACCCGGAATGCAGCCCTGGCAGCGCAGGCTCTGGGGGTCGACCGGGGTCAGATCGTCAAATCCCTGCTCTTCCTCGCCGATGATCAGCCCGTCCTGATTCTCATGTCGGGAGACATGAACGTCCATACCAAAAAGCTCAAACAGCACCTCCGGGTTCGAAAACTCAAAATCGCCGATGCCGAGACCGTGTTCAAGGTCACCGGTTATCCGGTTGGAGGCGTACCGCCCGTGGCCCACCGCCAGCCGATCCCCACCGCCCTGGATGTGAGCCTGCAGCGTTTCTCAAAAATTTATCCGGCCGCCGGTAGCTCCAACAGCATGTTTTGCAGCACTTTTGCAGAACTGCTTCAGCTTGCCGGAGCAGAAATCATTGATGTTGCCGCTCCCAGGAAAGAGACATAGCCTGTTCTCCCATCCGTTCTTCAGGCCGCACTGGTGAACCACTCCGGAACCGCCCTTACCACGGCCCTGACTATATCCCTGTCGTGCTCACTCAAGGCCCCCCGGGAGATCAGTGCCTCCACCGTCCTCTCGAGTACGACCATCTTGCCGGCTGTGTGAATGATGGCCGGGTAGTACTCGTTGACAAAGAATTGCTTGAGCCTGAAGCGCCGTACCCCATCAGCGGCCATGGCCTTGACGTGGGCCTCGATCCGGTCAGTCTTCAAGGAGCGCAGTTCGGATTTCGGGGAGGCCAACTTTTTCACTGTGGTCTCGAAGCCTTCAACGGGCCTGAAGGTGAGCTGCCAGTGCTCCACATTGCCAAGAGAGTTGCTCATCAGGG
>JBKHJD010000061.1:0-9646 GCA_046538315.1 Syntrophobacteria bacterium | reverse complement strand
CCCCAGGAGTACACGCTGACGGCCGTCGCTCTGGAAGACTCGGAGGTAATAGCAGTCGATTCAAGCAAGCTCTTCGCACTCTGTGAAAACGACCCGGCGTTAGGGCACAAGCTCATGCTGAAAATTGCCCAGCTCTACTTCGAGCGGTACAAGGTGGCCAAACGTCAACTGTACGGCATGGTAAAGACGCCGGCCATTATCACTGCTCTTCCGGGGTAACCAAGGGACGGTCATCCAGACCAGTCCGAGGACAGAGCAGGCAAACCGTAGCGAAAGCATTCGGGGAGGCAAATTGATGCTGAACACAAAAAAGGTTCTCATTGCTGTGGATGGATCTCCACATTCACTCAACGGGGTGAAATACGTAGCCCAGCAGTGGGCTCCTGCGGGCCTCAAGGTCAACCTCATGTACGTCATGCCCACAGCGCCCGAGATCTTCTGGGATCTCGAGCAAGACGACTTCTTCAAGCACAAGATGAAGACGAAATATGCTGCCTGGAAACGAACTACCAGGAAGATGGCCCAGGGGTTCCTGGATGATGCGAGAAATCTCTTGGTCAAGGCAAAGGTCACGGAAAACGACGTGGGCGTCATTCTCCAGGAACGGAAAACCGGCATTGCTCGCGACATTCTCGAAGAGTGCGCCCGGGGCTATGATGCGGTCGTGGTAGGACGAAGGGGTTTGAACAAATTGGAAGACCTCTTCCTCGGCAGCGTGTCCAACAAGATCGTTGAGAGAGTTCACGACATTCCCGTATGGGTGGTGGGAGGAGAGATCCAGTCCAAGAAGATGCTCCTGGCGGTGGACGCTTCCGACAACTCACGCAAAGCGGTGGAGTACGTTGGTACCTTTGCTTCCGGCACGGAGGCAGAGCTTACCCTGTACCACGTGGTGCGGAGGTTTGGTATCGGCGCCGCTGCCGAGTTCGCCGAAGGAATGGAAGACCTGGGGGAAGAGGTGGAGAGCACTATTCAACGCATGTTTCAGGCTTACCAGAAGAGCCTCGAGCTGGCGGGGGTGCCGGCAGCGAGGGTCTCCACCAGGTACAAAACAGACAGCTATACACGTGCGGGCGATATTCTCAGAGAAGCCAGGGAGGGCCGGTACGGCACCATTGTCATGGGACGCCGGGGCCTTTCCAGGGTGCGTGAATTTCTCATGGGTCGAGTCACCAGCAAGGTACTGAGTCGGGCGGAAGGCCTCGCCCTGTGGATCGTGCCATAGGTGTAACCGGCCGGCCCTCTGCCGTGGCCGGATTGAAACCCAAACAAGGGAGAAGGATGTAGCCCATGAAAGCAGGGATCATTTTTACCGGCAGCGGCCCCATTCTCATCCTGACCACCTTCGAGTCATTTGAGAATGACAATCTGGTTCAGAAGCTGAATACCAAGGGTATCAAAAAGTTCATCGCGTACGAGGTTCCGGTGGATCTCGTCAAGAAGAGATACGGTGGGCATTTTGACGTGATTATGCAGGATCTCACCCAGACAGACGACCTGCGGGTACTCGATTACAACGGCCATAGAGTCCCGTCCAACTTCACCTTTTCCCAGATGGGCGCCGGTATTCAGCATGAGGCAGCCTAGCCCGGATTATTCATGAAAGGCTTTTCCCTTTCAGCTCGAGTTGGTGCGCTTCGCTTGCGCTCAGCACACCCTACCTGTTGTTATACCTTTATGTAGGGTGTGCCAGGCGAAGCGCGGCGCACCTTATCTCAAAGAGGCGAATCCGGGATCGCACGTCAGCCTTATGTGAAAAGCATCATGTAGGCGATGGCATGAGGCAAAGACCATTGAAGCCCCCTGTGGTGGCTAAACCAAAGCCGGGGCCTTTGGGCCCGGATTTGTTACCGGGCGGAGGCTCTTGCAACAACACGGGCTAGTCAACAATCGGATTCTTCTCGTTGCCGCGCCTGCCGGAACCCGTGACGTTCTGCACCGCTTCGCCCAGCTCCTCTCTCTCACACGGTTTGGCCACAACACCCATGAAACCGTACTCTTCGAAGTTCGACAGCACCGGATCATCGCTGTAGCCGCTGGAGACAATCGCCTTCACCTCAGGGTCTATCTCTCGAAGCCTCCGGACGGCTCGCTCACCTCCCATGCCCCCCGGCACCGTGAGATCCAGGATGACCGCATCGAAAGGCTCACCGGATTCCCCGGCCTTCCGGTACATCTCGACCGCCTCGGCGCCGTCCTTCGCCACTTCCACTTCATATCCCAGACGCCTGAGCATTCTGCGCACGGTCGTTCTGATCACCTCCTCATCGTCCATGAGAAGGATCTTTCCCTTCCCGGAGACGGCTTCTCGTTCTGCCTCCGGCTCCGGGATGCTCTTCTCACTGGCGGGCAGATAGATGTGGAAGGTGGTCCCGGCACCTAACTTCGACTCCACGGTGATGTGACCCTCGTGCCTCCGCACAATGGAATACGCCGTGGCCAGACCGAGACCGCTCCCCTTGTGCCTGGTGGTGAAAAAGGGGTCGAAAATCCTGGAGAGATGTTCTTCCGGGATGCCGGCACCGTGGTCCCTGATGGAGACCTTGACGTACCTCCCCGGCTCGAGGGGCACTCCACTTCCCGCCCCCAGAGTGATGTTCTCCCCGCTGAACCGGATGACTCCCCCCTCGGGCATCGCCGCTACTGCATTCAGGACCATATTGTGAATCACCTGGCTGATCTGTCCCGCGTCCGCCTCAACAGGCCGGAGATCCTCCTCAAAGGCACATTCACACCGGACGTTGGAGCCTGCAAGGGCAAACCTGGCGGCATCTCTGATCAGGCCTGAGATGAAGGTGGTCTCCCTGATCGGCGCTCCGCCCCTGGCAAAGGTCAAGAGCTGCCTGGCCAGATCCCTGGCCCTGAAAGAGGCCTTCTCCACATCATCCAGGAGCTCGAAGAGCTCTCCTTCCCGCTGCACCTCGCTCTTTGCCAGGGAGACATTTCCCATAATCCCGGTCAGCAGGTTGTTGAAGTCATGGGCGATCCCGCCGGCAAGCGTTCCCAGAGACTCGAGCTTCTCCATCCTGGAAAGCTCCGCTTCCATGCGCCGGCGCTCGGTGATGTCAAAGAAAACTCCACTGACGTACTCTATCTCACCGTTTTTATTACAGAATATTTGACTCCTCTCCTGGAGCCAGAGAACCTCCCCGGTCCTGGTCCTGATTCTGTATTCCCGCACATATGATCTGTCGCCTTTCAATGCCTGAATAAACACTTCTCTTGCACCCTCAATATCTTCTTCGAGGATGAGATGCGACCACTTCATCCTCTGAGAGTTGAATTCATCCACGCCGTGACCGGTCAGAGCTTCGATCTTGTCATCAATGAACTCCACCGACCAGTCCCTGTACCCTTTGAAAACGATGCTCGGGAGGTTCTTTACAAGCATTCTGTACTTTTCCTCAGACTCCTGCAGGGCCTCCTCGGCCCACTTCCGCTCCACCATCTCGCCGACCAATCTTGCCGAAGTCACCAAACGTCTCTTGGCAACCTCGATTATGAAACCTGGTCGAGATTCGTATGCCGTCGATTGTTCGTAAAGTCTGTCTACGCTCAGGCCGTATCTTTCCCCAATTTCCTCCAGTTTCCGGGGATCTCGAGGAGGGTCCCCGTATCCAAGGCTGATCGACCCGACAATTTCCCCTCCAGCCCGAATCGGAACAGCATGGAGGCGGATACCACCGCGACATTCGATGTCGACCGGCTTGCCTGTTTCGATGGAAACCTTCGCTGCCTCGGTCCAGCACGACTCGTGGCAATGCCACTTGCCACTTGTCAACGCCTCTCCGTTGTCATCAGTAGCGCACAAGTCACGTGAGGCTTGGTCCAGTAAACGACACCAGCTCGATGCAAAAATCCCCAGGGCATAGTCCCCGTTCTTCTCGTAGACCGCCACTGAAGTGTCGAGCAGATCCAGGTAGTCCCGCACAATGTCTGTGAGAGTATCTTTCCCAACCGAATCCAGCAGTATGCGGCTTGTGTTCAACCTGGTCAGATCACCGTAATTCGGCTCAGAATCTATCCTTCGGGCAGGCTTCGGCTGCAGAAGCCATTCAATTCTTCTCAGCTCGCCCGCCCGCTTGCGCTCGCTCTCTGATTGCTCCAGTTCGGCGACGCGTCGGCGCAGGTTTACCAGTTCATCAAGCAGTCGCCCTTTGCTTTTGTCTTCGTCTTTCATCCTGTGTAGCTCCTGATCCGATCGACCTGTATCACGTCGTACGTGGGAAAGAATACAAGACCGTCGAGCATGTTTGCCGGCAAAGCCATTGGAAATGCCCCTCCTCTGCCTGGTCTTGACTTAACTCCCTGCCACAAGGAGCACGTGTTTTCATGGTTTGGGAAGTCCCGGGCCCAGCGCCTGTCTCACTTTTTGTGCCAGCCCTTCAAAGGTGAACGGCTTTTGAAGAAAGACGACCCCTTTATCCAGGATGCCGCGATGCACAATGGCGTTGTCCGTGTACCCCGACATGTAAATGATCTTCAAATCCGGCCACAGCCCTTTCAACCGATCTACCAGTTCGCTGCCGCTCATCCCGGGCATGACCACATCGGTCAGCACCAGGTCGATCGGCCCCTCTTGCTCCCCGCAAAGGCGAAGGGCCTCCTCACCATCCCGGGCACTCAGAACCGTGTACCCGTACTTTTCCAGGGCCTTTCGCGCCATGTTCCTGACCAGCTCGTCGTCCTCCACCACCAGGATGGTCTCTGAACCCTCGACAGCTTCTGCTTCCGACGCCGCCTCCTGCTGAGCATGGGCTGCCTTCTCCACCCGGGGAAGGTAGATCTTGAATGTGGTACCCTTCCCGGGTTCACTGTAGACCATAATGTTGCCGTTGCTCTGCTTTACAATGCCGTATACCGTGGACAGGCCAAGCCCCGTGCCCTCCCCTTTCTCCTTGGTGGTGAAAAAGGGTTCGAAGATCCAGGCCTGCATCTCCTCGGTCATGCCGACCCCTGTATCGCTCACAGCCAGCATCACGTACGGGCCCGGCGTCACCGCAACGTGGTTGTTGGCATATTCTTCATCCAGCTCAACATCCCCTGTCTCTATGGTCAGCTTTCCCCCTCCTGGCATGGCATCCCGGGCGTTCACCGCCAGGTTCATGATAATCTGTTCTATTTGTGCCGGGTCCGCCTCTACCCGGCCGAGGTCAGGCTTCAAGATGGTCTCCAGTGCGACATCCTCGCCGATGACACGCTGAAGCATTCTATCCATTTCATGCACCACCTGGTTGAGTTCTATCACCTCCGCCTGCAAGACCTGCTTGCTCCAGAAGGCCAGGAGTTGCCGGGTCAGCCCGGCCGCCCGTTCTCCGGCCCGCTTGATCTCTTCTACGATCTCGTACAGAGGCGCCTCCTTGCCGAGATCTCCGAGCGCCAGTACAGCATTGCCGATGATGGAGGTCAGGATGTTGTTGAAATCATGGGCGATGCCCCCTGACAGCCTGCCGATGGCCTCCATTCTCTGGGACTGCTGGAGCTGCTGTTCCAGGGCCTGGCGCTCGGTGCTGTCTTCCACCATCTCGATGGCGGCTGTCACCTCACCCTGGGCGCTCAGGATGGGCGACGAGACGACCCGGTAGGTGCGCATGCCCCCTGCCTGCGGAGCTTCCCTTGTGGCTTCGTGGACCCGGCCGTCCTGAAACGTTTTCACCGTCGGACAATCGTCGCAGGCACTCCGGCCCGGTGGATCGTTGCAGGCCTGGTAGCAGATGGGGCGTTCGGCCGGATCGACGTCCGGGAACCACTCGCGCATCTGCTGGTTCAGTTCGAGTATTTCCATCTGCGAGTTCACCAGCGCGACGCCGATTCCGATGTTGTCAACCATGGCGCGGAACTTCTGCTCCGAGGCTCGAAGTGCTTCATGTGCCTCCATGAGGTCGGTCACATCCCGCACGGCCTCGACAACGCGCGTCACTTCGCCGGCTTCGTCCTTCATGGGCGAGAGCAGGATATCGACGTACGCCTTCGACCCGCCGGCGTACGTCTGCACATGCTGGACGTTCCCTGGTTTGCCGGTCTCAAAGACCTCACGCAACCCGCATGGCTCACCGTGTCGATCGCAAGGCTCGGCATAGCCATGGGTGACCTCGTAGCAGTGCCTGCCGATGACCTCCTCGTGCGTTTTCTTCACGGTCTGGACAAAGGTGTTGTTCACATCCGTGATAACGTAATCCCGGTCGACGACCAGGATGTCCTCATGCATGGTGTGCAGCAAGGAGCGAAAGTATCTCTCCTTTTCCTGGACTTCCTCCTCCGTGCGTCGCCTCAAAATCATCACGCCGAGTTGCCTGGCGATCTCGTTGAGCAGATCCCGCTCCTCATGGAGGAATGGTCCCTCATGCTCTTTGGGCTTTTCCTCCAGGTAGCAAACCACGACGGAGGAACGCGGAATCGGAATATCGGCGTGCAACATCCACGGGGTTTCCCTGAAATTGGCGGTGGCAAATTCCCGCCCTTCGAAGGTGATCCTGGCGCAGGCGATCTCGGGATAGTGGAAACCGGGCGGGATCAGGTCCACCGCCGCCTTCAGTGTCTCGTCGATTGACTCGTCCGGTTCCGCGACAAGACGCGAGACAGCGTAAAGGCACCTGATCTCCTTGGCCCGCTCCTCGAGCTGCGCGGTCCGCTCCGCAACCAGCGTCTCCAGATGGTCGCGGTGGAGCTGGAGCTCCTGTCTCTGGCGGTCCATCTCGAGGAAGATCTTCACTTTCATCGCCAGGACTGCAGGATCGTAGGGCTTGACGATGTAGTCGATGCCCCCCGCCTCATACCCCTTGAACATGTGGTGCTCGTCCGCGTAGGATGCGGTAAGAAAGACAAGCGGTATGACCTTCGTCCTGTCGTCCTCCCGCAGGTGCTCGGCCAGCTCGAAGCCGCTCATCCCAGGCATCACCACGTCCAGGATCGCCACTGCAAAGCGGTGGTCCAGCGTCGCAGCCAGCGCCTCGTTGCCGCTGGTTGCCTCATGGATCTCCGCGTCCACGCCGCGCAGGCTCTGCCGCAGCGCGACGAGGTTCTCTTTCTTGTCGTCCACGATCAGGATCTTCTGTTTCGAGCTCGGAACGCGGAACGCGGAATGCGGAGTCGAAGAGAGGTTCTCGTGTTGTTTCTTGTCCTTTTCCGTCATGTCAATTCCCCATGGTCATTTTGGATTTTGGATTTTGGATTTTGGATTCCGACTTCCGCGCTCCGACTTCCGAGCTCCATGAGTCGTTGCCCGATCTGCTCCACTCGCAGCACCTCGGCCACGGCTCCGGTTCATGGAATGGGCCTGGCGCCTGATCGTCTCGAGATCATTTGCCGCTCGAGGATATTGAAAAACTCACCGGGACTCTGATGTTGAACCGGGGGTGCCGCCGCCGCTCCACCGCCCCGGCGGCCCTTTTCTTCTCTTCCAGCTCGTTGAGTCTTTTGCGATAGTACTCTTCAAGCGTGCCCCTCACCTTGGGCAGCTTCGAGATAAGGTGCTCAATGGGCGCGGGTCTCAATTCGCAAACCAGGCTCTCCTCTACCGCCTGCACGGTGGCGGAACGAGGCTGTCCGGTGAGAAATGACATTTCCCCGAAAAACTTGTTCTCCTGGAGATAGGCCAACGCTATCTCCCTGCCCTGATGGTCGTAGGTAAGGACTTTGACCTTGCCGTCCAGAACAATATAGAGTGACCTCCCGCGGTCCCCTTGACGGATGATGGTCTTTCCCGGGTCAAAAAGCAGCAAATGAGCCCCCTGGCTCACCTGAGCCATCTGCTCTTCATTGAGATCCGAAAAGATCGGGGTCTTGAGGAGGGCCTGCATAACCCTCTTGGAACGAGCGGACCGCTGAGCAGCAGGCGCTTCAACAGCCAGGGCGGTCTGGCTGAGTTCCTGGGTTTGGGCTACGGGGTCTATATCTTCACCTTCCTCCTGTTCAACGTAACAGAGGGCGACACTGCCAAGGCGAAGCGTGTCTCCATTGGCAAGCACCGCTCTGGTAACCCGTTCACCATTCACGTAGATGCCGTTGCTGCTCTTCAGGTCTTCCACCATGGGAAGGCCTTCCTTCACAAAAAGCGCCGCGTGCCGCTTGGAGATCGTCGGATCCGAGAGAGTAAGGTCGTTCTCTTTTCCCCGGCCGATAGTCAGGCGCCTCTGTATCGGGAAAATCCTTTCCTGGAGAAGGCCCTCTTTTACAATGATGTATGATTTCGCCATACTCGCCTCTCCGCCTCGTTTCCCTGACTCTACTCTTGGCTGTGAGCACTGCCGATCAGGCACGCGCTATTCCAATGTGAAGTCTTTGGCCCTCAGCACCTCGAGGGCTGCATCCACAACAGCCGCATCGTAGAGGCTCCCCCTCTTCTCCGAGATCTCCCGCAAAGCAACCTCAATTCCAGGAGCCGGACGATAGGGCCGATCCGAGGACATGGCCTCCACAACGTCGGCCACGGCGATTATCTTCGCCTCGAGGAGGATCTCTGCTTCGGAGAGACCCCGGGGGTACCCGGAACCATCGATTCTTTCATGGTGCTGAAGCACAATCTCTGCAACAGGCCAGGGGAATTCGATGTTCTGCAGGATGTCATGACCGACTTCGGAATGCGTCTTGATGAAGCTGAACTCGGCTTCAGTTATTTTCCCGGGCTTGGCGAGAATCTCCGCCGGAACCGAGATTTTGCCGAGATCATGGATGAGAGCAGCGATGCGAATACAATCGATTTGATCGTCTGAAAGACCCATCTTCTCGGCAACGGTTTTCGCGATGTTCGCCACCCGTCTTTGATGGCCGGCCGTATATGGGTCCCGCTTTTCAACGGTGGCCGCCATCGCCTGGACGATCCCTTCCGTGGTCTTGCCGAGTTTCTCCAGGGCGGTCCTGAGTCTCTCCTCCCTCTCCCGCAGCTCCGCGGTGCGCGCCTGAACCTGGTCTTCCAACTCCTCACGATGAACCTGGCATTGCCTTTCCAGATCACGCCTCCGCAAGGCGTTGGACACATTGAACCGCACGTCGTTCGGATCCAACGGCTTGCTTATGTACCCGTCCGCCCCCATTTCCAGCGCCCCTCCCGCCACCTCCGCATCGCCCAATCCGGTGATCAGAATCACGGCCGTGTCCCGATGCTGCTTGACAATATGCCGGCTGAGACTCAGTCCCGATTCACCCGGCATGTACACATCGCAAAGCACCAGGTCGAACTTCCGTCCGTTCAACTCCTGACGCGCCTCGGTTGCACTCGTCGCGGTATCGCAGGCATAGCCTTCCTTCTTCATTACGCGCTGCAAGAGGGTGCAGATCGACTTCTCGTCATCCACCACAAGAATTGCCCGCTCTGCTCCCTTATTGACTGTCCTGTCCGGCCCTTCTGTCCTGGTTTCCGCCAAGGTCGGCATTTTGGACCTCCTTGAATGAATTCTGTGAGGATCATTGCCTCTGATTGAGACCGACACCCCCTTGTCAAGCCAATCCCCTCCGCTTGCGATCGACCAGAGAAATCAACGTCATCATCTGTTGCGGTGTCAGCGGTTTTTTGCCGTAGGCATCCTTTGCAGGCCGAATGGTCTCCTGGGCGATGTCATCTTCACCGAAGCCGGTGAGAAGAATTATTTAAACTTCCGGACATGTGTTTTCTATCCATCGCAAAAGTTCGATTCCATCCCCATTGTGC